>NZ_JBFHGM010000353.1:0-4493 GCF_041583095.1 Draconibacterium sp. | reverse complement strand
TACCGATTTATCAAACTCCCATGGTGCGCTCTCTACTGTTCCTTCGCTGGCAAATTTGCCGGTAAGAAACATGGCGCGCATGGCAACGCGGGCATTAAAATTATACCTGAAATAAGCTCCAAAATTTAAATTGAACGATTGAAACGGGGCATCTTCATCCATGTCGCCATGTACCGATGTTAATGTACCTCCCCAGATTCCGATGTCAGCTGTTTTTTGTGCATGTACTGAAACAGTCAGCAAAACTGTAACAAACACCAATAATAATTTTCTCATCATGGTATTCAATTTCGTTTATTTAACAATGGTTTCAGACATGTTATTTTTATCACTTTCTCCATTTTGAAATGAAAAGATTGCTGTTGGTTTCAACCCTGTTTTTTTTATCCTGAAAAAGTTACAAAAACAGACCAGTGAACCAACAAAAACCAAACTCATAACAAACTGAATATCAATGAACTTAAACGTATAAAAACGTTTTATCTTTTGCTTTCAAAAGCTACAAAAGTAATATAATTCTAAAAATAACATGCTCCTTTGTTATTATAAAACCGAAACAAAGATTAAAAATTGTTAAGTAGCCCTATGAATTGTAGTTTCTGCGATCCATTCCCCACATTAGCTTATTGCGCAGGGTATTAAAAAAGGGCTGTTCGGGCAGTTGTAATGTTTTGAGTTTGAACCCCGCTTTTTTCACTTTTATTTTGGTAGAAAACTCAACAGCAAACGAACGCGAATCGAGTGAAGTAAGATAGTTCGTTCCCCGGCCTTCAACGGTAAGTTCTATTTCGCTGGTGTCGGGTACTACAATCGGGCGTATGGTTAAGTTGTGTGGTGCCAGCGGGGTAATTACAAAGTTGGCCGAATTGGGTGTTAAAATAGGGCCACCAACACTTAAGGAATAAGCCGTTGATCCGGTAGGAGTGGCAATTATCAAACCATCGGCCCAGTAATTATTGAGAAACTCGCCATTAACCCGTGCGGTAACATTTAACATCGATGAGTTATCGGTTTTCAGCACCGTCATTTCATTCAATGCATAATTAAAGTCGAGGTTTTCCTGGTTCGAGAATTCAATCTCCAGCATCGAACGCTCTACGATTTTATAGTTCTTGCTAAAAATACTTTCGAGAGCATTATGCACCTGGTCTTCTGAAATATCGGCCAGGAATCCCAAACGGCCCCCGTTCAGTCCAATTACGGGGATATCGAAATTACGAATATTCAATACCGACTGCAGAAATGTTCCATCGCCCCCAACACTAAAAATGAAATCATTGTCGGGATCAAAATCGGAATACGAATGAAAAAACGAGGTGTAATAGGTTGAGCTATTCAACTCCTCAACCACGTGAGAATAAAAAGGCTTGTATAATTGTACTTCGATATTCTTTGAGCGCAAAAAGGCAAAAAATTCCTGCAAAACAGGAACAAAATCATCGGAAACCAGCGTACCAAATACTGCAACTTTCACTATTCGAATGGATTTAAATATTCATAAATTTCATAAACTGATCGAAACGATCCTGGTACAGGTCATTTAACATCGACCGATCCTGGTAAATGGCTTTAACATTATAATCGTAACGCATAAGTGCCTGAACAACTCCCGACAATTCTTCTGAGTCAAGTTTAATAATAACATCCAGCACATTCGCACCGGGTTTACGATCGATAAAGAAGCTGAGTATTTTCACATCGTTACTTTCCACAATCTGGCTGATCTGCGCTACGGAATAATCGCTCACATTCATCTCGATAACCAGCACACCGCCCACTTCCTGCAACGAAAACAGGCTGGCAAAACGCCGCGCCAAATCATACAGTGTAATAGCCCCCAGGTAATAATGATCTTCATCAAGCACCGGCAACACACTAATTTTCAGCTTATACATTACAATTGCCAGCTCGAAAATGTGCTGATCTTTATGGGCATGCGTGGTATTCAGTTTATCGATTGCCGTTGAAAGCTGTGCCTCTACCAGGTTCAGATCGTATATTAATTTATCAGAAACAAGTCCCAGGTATTTCGACTCGTCAACCACAGGGATATGCGACACACGGTAAACATCCATATGGCTCAGCGCTTTACGCCCCGTTTCGGAACTGCTTACCGATGGAATTACATCTGATATTAGTTTTTCTGCCAACAAAACTTTACTGTTTAATGTTAATCGTTCAGCCTGAAAATAGTAACTTGCGTCTTTAAATTTTTAGTTATGACCAGACTTAGTGTAAATATAAATAAAATTGCAACACTGCGAAACTCTCGCGGTGGCAAAATGCCCAGCGTTAAGGATGCCGCTGTCAATTGTCAAAAATTTGGTGCTCAAGGAATTACCATCCATCCACGCCCCGATGAGCGGCACATTACACGTAAAGATGTTTACGAGATAAAACCACTGATAACCACTGAATTTAACATTGAAGGTTACCCCAGTGAAGATTTCCTGAAAATGGTTATTGAAGTGCAGGCCGACCAGGTTACCCTGGTGCCGGATACCGATGCTCAATTAACCAGCGACCATGGCTGGGACACGTGGAAACATCTCGGGTTTCTGACAGATGTGATTGCCCGTTTGCAGGAAGCCGGTATTCGTACATCTATTTTTGTCGATCCGGATGAAAAAGCGGTTGAAGGTGCTGCCGAGATTAAAACCGACCGTATTGAATTGTACACCGAACCTTATGCAACGTTATACCCTATTGATCATGTAAAAGCAATTGAGCCATTTGTTAAGGCGGCTAAAATGGCCGAGAACCTGGGTATTGATGTAAATGCCGGTCACGATTTAAGTTTGGAGAACCTGAATTACATGTACCATAAAATCCCGAACCTAAAAGAAGTTTCAATCGGTCATGCGCTAATCGCCGATGCGCTATATTTGGGATTGGAAACTACTATACAGAAATACCTCGATTGCCTAAAATAATCTTTGCAAGAAAACGCCAAATGCTGCGTTACTCTCGGTTTGAAACCGGTCGATTACGTTAGTAAACTCCCTAATTTTCAAACCTTCGGAAGCCTTGCCTTTGACGCTTTCTTATCAAAGAGATCGAAATCATTGAGTTTTCCTGTAACACTAAATAGAACAAAACAGGACAAAGAGCAGTTAACACACTATGGATTTATATTACCGAAAAACAGGCAGTGGATCGCCACTGGTAATTATACACGGACTTTACGGATCGTCGGATAACTGGATGAATATCTCGAAACGACTGGCCGAAAAGCACACGGTTTATATGATCGATCAGCGCAACCATGGGCGATCGGGATTTACAGAATCGCATACTTACAACGATATGCGCGACGACCTGGCGGAGTTTTTCGAAAAGCACAACATTGAAAAAGCTACCATACTTGGGCACAGCATGGGTGGGAAAACAGCCATGTGGTTTGCTGCCGATTACCCTGAAAAGGTAGAAAAACTTGTGATTGCCGACATTGCCCCAAAAGACTACCTGCAACTCAAACAAGAGGGACAGTTTTACCTGCACCAGAATATTCTGCTGGCCATGCAGGACATTGATTTTTCGATGGTGAAATCGCGTAACGACGTGGATGATTTTCTGGCAGAAAAAATAGATGATGAACGCATCAGGATGTTTCTTCTGAAGAATGTAGAGAAAAACAAAAAAACCAAACAGTTTCAATGGCGCCTGAATGCCGAAGTGCTTTACGATTACCTGGAAGAAATTGTTAGTGGGGTAAATATTCACTGGCTCGACGATCGAATTCCGATAACAACCTACCCGGTAATTTTTATCCGTGGTTTACTTTCGAAGTACATTCAGGACGAGGATATAGAACTGATAAAAGAAATTTATCCGGAAGCACGAATTGTTGATATCCCTGATGCCGGACACTGGCTGCACGCCGAACAACCACAAAAGTTTGCTGAAGCGGTGTTTTTGTGTTGCTGATCGTTACGATAGCGGCAATGCCTAAATGCTTTAATTAGCAGAAACTTTGTAAAACTCTGCGCCTACTTTGTGTAACTTTGTGGTTAACTCATAAAAACCAATTGCTAAACAATACTACTGCAAAATTGTAATAGTTCACCAATGCCCCACCAAATGCGGCACTCAGATACAAGGCCACATAACACAAATCACTAACTCGCTGATTTTAAAGCTCCCACAGGTGACAGAAGTTGGTTTCAAACGCATTTTTTCGCATGCCCAGATGCTGAGGGAGCTTTCAAACGCGTTTTTTTTCGTCCCCAGGTAACTGAAGTTGGTTTCAAACGCGTTTTTTTGCATGCCCAGGTAACAGAAGTTGGTTTCAAACGCATTTTGCAGGGGCATTGATCACGTAGCCTTTACATCCAAAGCTTTTTGAGTGGTCACCAATCCTATAACTAAAACACTGTAGAATTGCAAAACTGAAAACTGCGACTGATTACTGAAAACTTTGTTTTTCCATTTCGCCCCGATGGGGCTTTTTGCCTATTGCCAATTGCCTACCGCCTAAACACTTCCTCAATCAC
>NZ_JBFHGM010000352.1:0-4515 GCF_041583095.1 Draconibacterium sp. | reverse complement strand
ATGCCGACGAAACCAATAAAGCAATTGATGCTATTCCTGATGAATACGACTGGTGTTTTTACATTCAGGGCGATGAGGTGGTACACGAGAAATACCTGCCGGTGATTAAAAAGGCGATTGAATCCAACCTTGCGCGCAAGGAAGTTGAAGGCCTGTTGTTTCGCTACCTACATTTTTACGGCACTTACGATTATGTTGGCGATTGTCGACACTGGTACCGCAATGAGATTCGGGTGATTCGAAATGATAAATCCATCCGTTCGTATAAAGATGCACAGGGATTTCGAAAAAACGATGAGAAGTTAAAAGTCGTTCCGGTTGATGCTGAAATTTACCATTACGGTTGGGTACGCCACCCCAAATTTATGCAGGAAAAGGTTGACTCGGTAAAAGCTTTTTATGCCGGAATTTCTGAAGAAGAAGCCCAGAAAAAAGAAGCGGAGCAGGAATTTAATTACGGAGCAGAATATGATGCACTTACCCGTTTTGAGGGAACACACCCGGAAGTGATGAAAAACAGGATTAAACGATTGAACTGGGATGTAAAAGTTGATACCGATAAAATTCAAATGAAATTAAAGTATCGCTTATTATATCGAATTGAAAAGCTTTTCGGAGTGCGTTTGTTTGAATACCGGAATTATAAGTTGCTGAAATAACAGCTATTTAAATATGCTGCGTGCTTCTTCCAGTTGTGCCGGCTTTCCAACATCCATCCACAATTCAGAAGTATCGAAGTAACCTTTTATGTTTTTAGTTTTTGCCAGTTCGAGATAAACCTGAACGATTGAAAAACGATCTTCTTTGGGCATAAAATCAAAAATCTCCGGCTCAACAATGTGAATACCACTAAAAGCCATTTCTGTAGCTTCCTGAAAGTTTTCGTACCGGGATACTTTTGTTTCCCCCGTTTTTTTATTGATCCAGCCCACCATGTTGTGCTCCGAATCGAACTTAAAGTAACGTTGAGTTTCGCGTTGGCGAACTACCAATGTTGCAATGGTATTTGATTTTGTGTGCGCTGCAAACACATCCTGCAGGTAGATATTGCTCAGAATATCAACATTGTAAATAAGTATCGGCTGGCCGGGTGCGAAAAGGTGAGATGCAAATTTTAGTCCGCCGCCTGTTTCAAGCAGTTTGTCGCTTTCGTTGGAAATAAGTACCGGAACACTCCAGCTCTTGCTATTAATAAAATCAATTACCTGAGGTGCAAAATGATGAACGTTTACCACTATTCTTGTGGCTCCTTCAGCACTCAGTTTTTCAATGGCATGCTGCAGCAAGGGTTTACCGCCAACTTCAACCAGGGCTTTTGGTTTATCGGCCGTTTCGTCTTTTAAACGGGTGCCTAAGCCGGCGGCGAATAACATTGCTTGCATAGTTCAATTTTTAGGATTTGAATATCGAATGATGATTAACGAATTAAGATTGCAGAAGTATCAACCGCTGTGTTGATCGCAATTTTAACACATCATCAATCACAAATCGTTAATCGACATTCTTCATTCAGTTTTATCTTATCCGATCAAGACTTCTTACCAAAGCTTCGTCTTTACCAATGGCGCGAATAGCCAGCCAATCCAAAATAACACAAACAAGCGGCAGGGCAACAGCAACTTTAAAGGCCACTTTTACTTCCTCGAAACTGGCGTAAGTAAAATAAAAGAACAGTCCGAAAAGCCCCAGCATCAGGATTATTGTAAATGCAAGAATGCGGATTTGAAGTATACGTTTTTTATATAAAAACAGCGCCACCAAATGAAGCACGGCAATAATGCCAATCAGAATCATTAGCGGCAAACCGCTAAAAAGTAATTCCTCATCTTTAAAAATTCCAAAAGCATTAAAAATATGCAGCTGATCGTTAACGATGATGTCTGCAAATTTTTGTAGGTATAACGAACCGATTAACATACCGGCCGCCAGCATAAACAAGGTCTGAATTCTTTGAATCATTGTCGTAAATTTTTAGCAAAAATAGCCAATCAAAATATTTCTCAAAACCAAATCGGCTGTGCGTGGCTAAAAATCATCAGGAAAGCTTAATTTTGATAGGAAAAAACTATGATAGCAGGTAAACAATAAAAAAACTGCATTGTTTCTTGAATATCATATTAAAGTTAATTAAAAATCAACTATGGATAAATTTTCGTCTGTGGGAAACCAGGAAATCGAGGCGATTGAAAACCTATACCAGTCTTATCTTGAAGACCCGGAATCGGTAGATAAGAGTTGGCAACAGTTTTTTTCGGGTTTTGAACTGGCCCGAAAACAATACCCTGAGAAACCGTCGGGTATTAAACCCGACAATATCGATAAAGAATTTGCCATTTTAAATCTCATTCATGGCTATCGTCAGCGTGGACACCTTTTCACCAAAACCAACCCTGTTCGTGCACGTCGTAAGTATTCACCAACGCTTGATATCGAAAATTTCGGACTGGAAAAGACTGATCTGGAAAAAACATTTCAGGCCGGTAACGAAATCGGAATCGGTGCCGCAAAACTAAAAGACATTATTGTGCATCTGGAGGCCACTTATTGCCGTTCAATTGGTGTAGAATATGTTTACATGCGGCATCCTGAGGTGGTGCAGTGGTTGCGCGAGCGAATGGAAAGTACCCAAAACTCGGAGGAGTACACCGATGAGAAGCGAAAGCACTTTTTCTATCATTTGAAGCTGGCGGTAGGGTTCGAAAATTTTATCCATAAAAAGTTTGTCGGGCAAAAGCGTTTTTCGCTGGAAGGTGCAGAAGCAATTATTCCCGCACTCGATGCCGTTATTGAACGCGGCGCCGAACTGGGAATGGAAGAATTTATTATGGGAATGGCGCACCGCGGACGTTTGAATATTTTGGCGAACATCCTGGAAAAACCTTATCAGAATATTTTTAAAGAGTTTTACGGAACCGAATACGAAGACGATATTGCGCAGGGCGATGTAAAATATCACCTGGGGTATGAAAATGAGGTGGAAACCGATTTTGGTAAGAAAGTAAAACTGAAACTGGTTCCCAATCCATCGCATTTAGAAACGGTTGCGCCGATTGTTGAAGGAATGGTTCGTGCTCAGATTGAAAACGAATACCAGCGCGATTACAGCAAAGCAGCGGCTATTGTTATTCATGGCGATGCGGCCATTGCAACACAGGGAGTGGTTTACGAAACCATACAAATGTCGCAGTTGCCGGGGTATAAAACCGGCGGAACCATCCATTTGGTCATTAATAATCAGGTTGGATTTACAACGCCATACCTCGAGGCACGATCGAGTACCTATTGTACCGACGTGGCTAAAGTAACGCGTTCACCCGTTTTCCATGTAAATGGCGACGATGTAGAGGCCCTGGTTTGGACCATCAAACTGGCCATGGAATTCCGTCAGAAGTTTCATTCTGATGTGTTTATCGATATTTTGTGTTACCGCAAATACGGGCACAACGAAGGCGATGAACCGCGTTTTACACAACCTATGTTGTATAAAGCCATCTCAAAACATAAAAATCCGCGCGATATTTATGCCGACCGATTGAATGAACTGGGAATTATGACCCACGAAGAATCGAGGAAGAAGGTTCGCGAGTTCGACCAGTTTTTGGAAGGCAAATACAAGGAGTCGGAGAAAATTGAAAAGTTAAAGATCCGCAAATTCCTTGTAAAAGATTTCGAGAATTACGAGCTGCCATCGAAAGCCAACTTTAATGAACCGGTTGAAACAGGTGTTGGAGAAGATGCAATTAGAAATGTGGCAGAAAAGATTTATACTTTACCCAAAGATCTTCCATTCTTCAAAAAGGTAAACCGAATTATTTCCGACCGGAAGATGATGGTTCACGATAACCGTTTGGATTGGGCGATGGGAGAGTTGCTGGCTTACGGAACACTGGTTGCCGAAGGTCATCCGGTACGTCTGAGCGGCCAGGACTCCGAGCGCGGAACCTTTGCTCACCGTCATGCGGCTTTTGTTATCGACGGCACGGAAGATAAATATTTCCCGTTGAAGCATGTTTCGGAAAATCAGGCGCGTTTTAAAGTGTACAATTCGCCGCTGTCGGAATATGCCGTAATGGGATTTGAATACGGTTACGCTTTATCGGAACCCAACGGACTAACCATTTGGGAAGCCCAGTTTGGCGATTTCCATAACGTGGCACAGGTGATAATCGATCAGTACATTACCTCTGCATTCGAGAAATGGGGATTGATGAATAACCTGACCCTGTTGTTACCTCACGGTTTTGAGGGGCAGGGACCGGAGCACTCGTCGGCACGATTGGAGCGTTTCCTTGAGCTTTCGGCAAATAATAATATTCAGGTGGTAATGCCAACCACACCGGCCAATATGTTCCACTTGTTGCGCCGTCAGGTGAAAATGAAAATGCGTCTGCCGTTGGTGGTGTTTTCGCCAAAGAGTTTGCTGCGTCACCCGATGGTACATTCAACCATTGAAGAGTTGGCAGAAGGACATTTTAAAGAAATTATCGACGATCCGGTTGCAGAACCTGATTTGGT
>NZ_JBFHGM010000351.1:0-4518 GCF_041583095.1 Draconibacterium sp. | reverse complement strand
TGTGGAAAGAAAGAAAAAAAGCAAACAAAGCAGCAGGAGGAAACAAAAGCCAAACCGGACGCTGCTGCGAATGAACAACAGGATATCTGGAATGAATTGATGCGGTCTATAGCAAAAATCGATTCGTATGACGGGGACCGAATTCTGGAATCGGGGCAGGGATTTTTTGTTGGCGAAGATCTGTTGGTTACCAAATATTCCTTGATCAATCAGGCTACCAATGTTAAGGTTCAGCCGTTTGATGAGAATAAGAAATACACCGCACATAGTTTTGTGGCTTTCGATCGTATAAACGACCTGATTATATTAAAAGTTGACAGCATAAGTCGTGAGCCCATTGAGTTGCACAAAGACACTTTACCCAATTTCGCCAAATCGTTTTATGTGGCACCTAAAACCGGGAAAACCCTGCAGCTTTTTACGGGGAAAATTATAAACCTTGCCAATATCAGGGGGACGAGGTTGTTCCGCATCACCAACAAGATTCGGACATCGCAGTTTGGAGCCCCAATTTTTGTGTCAACCGGAAAAGCAATTGGAGTGGCATATTCAGGAACCGTTAATTTCGAATTGCAGAGTTTTGCCATTCCGGCAGAATTTATTGCAGCGATGCTGCGAAAGAAAAACGATACTCCCGAGCCTTTGGAGATGTTAAAAAATACATCGAACGAAAAGATTGCTGCGGAAAATCGAAAAATAAAAGGACTTGTTCTGGAAACGGATTACGGCGATATCACCATAAAACTTTTTAACGAAACACCCGAGTACCGCGATAATTTTATCCGGCTGGCGAAAGAACATTATTTCGATAGTTTGTTGATTCACCGGGTAATTGCAGATTTTGGAATACAGAGTGGTGCCGCTGATACCCGCTATGCCGTGCCCGGTGCAAATGTGGGGTGGAAAGGCCCGGGTTACACCATTCCGGCGCATATTGTTCCCGGTTTGTATCATAAACGCGGAATGATTGGTTCGCCACGAAAACCGGATACTGAAAATGAACGACAACGTTCAGATGGATCGCAGTTTTACATCGTATCAGGGCGGAAATATTTTGATAAAGGTTTGGATGAGTTGGAAGAAATCAATAATTACAAGTTCTCGGCCGAGCAGCGACAGGTCTACAAAACCATAGGCGGCGCACCTCACCTCGATGGCAGTTACACCATTTTTGGGCAGGTAACTTCAGGAATGGATGTGGTGGATAAAATCGTTCAGGTAGAAACCGACCGACGTTGGCGGCCGATTGAAGATATCCGGATAAAACGGGTTCGCATCTTAAAATAGCTCCGTCATTTCCATCCCATTTTGTAACCAGAAAGTATTTAATCCGGCTTTTTGCGCGGCATCGATGTTCTTTTCCAGATCGTCGATAAACAACGTTTCTTCAGGATCAACACCCGATAGTGCAATTACTTTTTCGTACGAACTGATTTCCGGTTTGCGGTCGTGAATCTCGTGCGAATAATAAACCGCTTTAAACAGCGACGGGAAATCAAAGCCATGTTGCGCCTTAAATTCAAAAAGTAATTGGTCGATATGAATTTGATTGGTGTTGCTAAACAAATAAAGGCTGTAGTTTTTGCTGAGCTCCTGTACCTTTTTTACACGATGCGCCGGAATGTCAAGAACCATCGCAGACCAGGCTTCGTTAATTTGGGTGTCGGTAATTTGTTCGTTTTGAAGCAGTTTTCGTACGCCGCTTCTAAAATCCGCGGGAGTTATTTTTCCAACTTCAAGGTTGTAGAAAATCGGGTCGGCGTACGCGTTTTTGTGGTCGAGAATTGCTCCATCGCTGCCAAGCTTTTGAATGGCTTTTATCGAAGCATCAAAATCAAGGTTTAACAACACGCGTCCCAAATCAAAAATGATATTTTTTATGTTCGTAAGGTCTGCCTTCATTTCTCTAAATTTATTTCACGAAAGTAAGCATTTAGGGAAAATCTTTTTTAACTTCATATTAAACTTTAGAAACTACAGGAAGTTTATCAGTAATGCAAATTCAGGGAAAACATTATCATACTATTTGGGTTGACGCCGATGACCCAACAATTATTCAGGTGATCGATCAGCGAAAATTGCCGTTTGTCTTCGAAACTTTTGCCATGCGTTCAGCCCACGATGCTTTTTTTGCCATTAAAGAAATGGTGGTTCGTGGTGCGCCGTTAATCGGAGTTACCGCCGCTTATGGCATGTACCTGGCAGTTCTTCAACTAAAAAATAAAACTTGGGAAGAAGACTTAATACGGGTAGCTGAGTATTTAAAATCATCGCGACCAACGGCGGTAAATCTGGCGTTTGCGGTTGATGAAATGCTGGCCTTTATTCTGGCGAATAAAGATGAATCCGAATTGATTGAAAAGGTTCTGGCAAAAGCCGGCGAATTAAAACAGCAGGAAATAGAATTTGGCGATAAAATAGGGGAGTACGGGCTGGAAATTGTAAAGGAAATTTATAAAAAGAAGGGAAGTGCGGTGAATATTCTAACCCACTGTAATGCCGGCTGGTTGGCCTGTATCGATTGGGGCACTGCAACCGCACCTATTTATAAAGCGCATTTAAAAGGAATTCCGGTGCATGTTTGGGTCGACGAAACACGCCCTCGAAACCAGGGAGCACGACTGACAGCTTACGAACTGGGCGAACAAGGAGTGCCGCACACGGTTATTCCCGACAACGCCGGTGGGCATTTAATGCAACACGGCATGGTAGATATGGTAATTGTTGGCAGCGACCGAACAACTGTTACCGGCGATGTGGCCAATAAAATCGGAACGTATTTGAAAGCGCTGGCAGCTCACGATAATAACGTGCCTTTTTATGTGGCTTTGCCGTCGAGTACCTTCGATTGGGGTATGAATGACGGAGTGAAGGAAATTCCCATCGAGCAACGAGCGGGCGATGAGGTGGCGGAGATTGAAGGCTGGCATAATGAGCAAATAAAGTCGGTGCGTTTAATTCCTGAAAATAGTGAGGTTGCCAATTATGGTTTTGATGTAACTCCAGCGCGGCTGGTGAGTGGATTGATATCGGAACGGGGCATTTGTAAAGCTGATAAACAGAGTATTTTAAAATTGTATCCCGAGAAAATTAACAGATAAAGCTATGAAAAAAATTGCAATAATAGGAGGCTCCGGCCTGGAAGATCCTGCTATCCTGAAAGATGTAACAGAGGTAAGTGTTGAAACGCCATATGGTGCGTCTTCATCGTCGTTTAAATGCGGCAAAATTGGTGGCGTTGAAGTGGCTATTTTGTCGAGGCATGGCCGCGATCATTCGATTCCGCCTTCGGCAGTGAATAACCGGGCCAACATCTGGGCCATAAAAGAACTGGGATGTACACACATTTTGGCCACCACCGCATGCGGAAGTCTGCGTTTGGAGATTGGCCGCGGCGACATTGTGATGCTCGATCAGTTTATTGATTTTACCCGGTTCCGGAAAAACAGCTTTGTGGAAGAATTTGAAGATGGAAAACTTAACCACCCGGCAATGGCAGATCCGTTTAACTGGCACCTGCGTCGTGCTTTAATTGAAAATGCCAAAGATTTGGACCTTGCATTTCATAAATCCGGAACGGTAATAACTATTGAGGGACCGCGCTTTTCAACACGTGCCGAATCGAATATGTTTCGTATGTGGGGTGCCGATGTTATAAATATGTCGACAGCACCCGAGTGTGCACTGGCTAATGAGCTGGAAATACCGTATGCGGCAGTGGCTCTTAGTACCGACTACGATTGTTGGAATGTGGATGAAGCGCCTGTTACGTGGGAAGAGGTGTTGAAAGTATTTAATGAGAATGTTAGGCACGTAATTGCGCTGTTGCAAAACACGATCGCATCGCTGCAAAAATAGTATGTATTGAATGGTTTTGCTGCATTTTTGGCACAGCATTTGTAAAACCTGATACAACTGCCTCAATGCCATGAAACGCAGTTTTTATAACCGTTCAGTTAATACTAAATATTTCAGCCAACTTTGATTGTTTGGCTATTCAGTTTCCGGCGGCACTCTTGCGAGCGCCGCTTTTTTATTATAAAAATCTGATCTCATAAATGTGAGTTAAAATTTGATCTTGGTGGAGGCAAGATTGATAATATCTCATTTGAAGACTATTGCCTTTTCCTGCCGGAGGCTATCATTTTTGTTTTGACACAAAAACGATACAAAAAAGTCAAGGCTGCTTTTGATCTTTACCCTCCATTTTCATAAAACCTAAATTCGGACGGGTGATCTCCTCGATTCCTCGGAGCTTCCCGCTCTTACTAAGGTTTCATGTCAACTCCGGGCAACGACCAAAAGAGGCCTTCCACTGATGCAACGTTAGCAACATCGGAGCCTGGCCTCGGCCGGTGAACCGGAAAACAAGCGTTGACGGCGTAAAAAATTACTGATGTTTGAGGAGGTACGACGAGTTTCAGGAATTTTAGCTGGCATCGCGTAGCTTTTCCGAGGGAAGCGGGCGCAGCCTTGGGTTTTCTGTCTACTCTTTGGGCTAAACCAAAGAGTAGAATC
>NZ_JBFHGM010000350.1:0-4535 GCF_041583095.1 Draconibacterium sp. | reverse complement strand
GCACAACATGACTTTCCTGGTTGGTATGTCATCCGATCAAAACAGGTTGAATAATTTAAGTGCCAGCGGAAGTCCGTTAACCCAGGACAGTCCTTTATATGATGACCTTGAGTTCCTCGCAGCCGACCCGTCAGACGATGTAAGCAGCTCAAGAACACTAACACGTAAAGTATCCTACTTTGGCCGTATTAATTACGAATTTGATAACAGATATTTGTTGCAGGCCAGTTTGCGAAGAGATGGAGCAGGATCTGACATACTTCCTGTGGACACACGCTGGGGAGTTTTTCCTGCAGTATCAGCAGGTTGGGTAATCTCTAACGAAGAGTTCTTTCCTGAAGGCACACCGATAACTTTTGTTAAAGTTCGTGGTAGCTGGGGACAGAACGGTAGTTTATCAAATCTTGGACGCTATCAGTATGGTGCGCCGCTTTCAACTACAGGATCTTATCCATATTGGGTTAGTCCTCAGTCTTCAAGTATGGGAACCGCAACTGCTCCTGCAAACCTAAGCAACTTAAACCTGCAATGGGAAACCAGCGAGCAAACCGATATTGGTTTGGAAGTACGTGCAGCGCAGGATCGTATCACTTTCTCGGCAGATTATTACATTAAAAAAACCAAAGACCTGTTAACTACAGGAACACCTCCGCTTATTGCCGGAAACGATGCAACAACGGTTAACGCCGGTAATGTAGAGAACCGGGGTTTTGAGTTTGATTTAAGTTACCGCAACAGTTTAGGTGATTTTAATTACAATATTAGCGCGAACCTGTCAACGCTTCATAACGAAGTAACTTACATGAACCCCAATCAGCCTTATCTTACAGGAGCCTCAATTAACCTGGAAACTGCTACACGTTTTGATGTGGGTAACCCCATTTGGTACTTCTACGGTTATAAAACAAACGGAATCGATCCGGAAACAGGAAATCCGTTGTACATCAACCGTGATGGTGAAACAGTTAAAACTGTAAGCTCAGAAGATAAAACATACATCGGTAGTGGTATTCCAACTTTGATGTATGGATTGAATCTTGACTTGTCGTACAAGGGATTTGATTTTAAGGCCTTCCTTCAGGGAGCATCTGGGCACGATGTAATGTTAGGTATGGTTAGAACCGACCGTTTGAATTTTAATAAACTAAAGGTCTATTTTGATGATCGTTGGACTCCAACCAACACTAATGCAACCATGCCGGGTGCAGCAACCGAATCGAATGCATGGCATAGTGATTTGATGGTGTTCGATGGGAAATATCTGAAAATAAAGCAGATACAGCTTGGGTATACACTTCCTAAAAGCTTGGTTAGTAAAGCATTCATTAACAGTTTAAGGCTGTATTTATCTGTTGAGAATCTTCACACGTTTACAAACTATCCGGGAGTAGATCCTGAAGTAGGTGCATCTACTGTTAATAGTCTTGGTATCGACAGGGGAATGTACCCATTCACCAGAACGTATTTATTCGGTGCAAATATTACATTTTAATTATCCTAAAATTTATGAAAATGAAAACTATGATATATAAATTTTCGAAGGTTTTTATTGTACTTGTTCTGTTATCTTTTGGATGTTCAGAAGATTTTCTGGAATACGAACAACGAGGAGTTCAAACAGAGGAGTCATTTTACCAGACCGACGACCAGGTTTTTGAAGCACTGATGGCTGTTTTCGACGAATGGCAGGGTGGAATGGGATTTAACTATGTTTACATGCTGAACGGATTATCCGATGAATCATACGCCGGTGGTGGTGCCCGGGGCGATAACGGTGGAACACTTGAAGAAATAAATGAATATCGATTTTCACCAACAACAGCTGCTATAAGTGGCTTTTACGGCTGGATGTATAATTGCGTAAACAGGGCAAATCTGGTAATAAACAATACGGAGACTGATACTGAAAAAAAGGCGATGTTTGTTGCTATGGCAAAGGCTTTACGCGGATACGCTTATTTCTATTTATCGAATTTGTGGGGCGAAGTTCCGCTGGTATTAACACAGTTAAATCCCGATGAATATAATCAGCCACGCACCCCAATGGCAGAAATTAATGCACAAATTGAAGCCGATTTTACTGAAGCAATTGCCGCATTGCCGGTACGAAGTGCAATGCCGGCAACCTATCAGCAATTGTTAAGCAAGGGATCTGTTCAGGCAATGTTGGGCAAACATTACCTGTTTATTGATGATTTTGACAAAGCAGCCTCAACATTTGAACAAGTAATAAGTTCCGGAGAATATGATCTTTATCCCGACTATGCAAAAGTTTTAAGAAAAGACTCAGAGCATGGTGTTGAATCTGTTTTTGAATTAAACTATACGTCGACATTAAGTTATGCCAGTATTTTTGGAGCAGAAAGTGGCATTGGCGGTTGGGTAGTAATGAATGGCCCACGTCCGGAATATTTACCGGCAATGACGTTTTTTATGCTCGATCTTTTTCCATTCTCATGGGGTTTTATCAATCCTCATAAAGAAATGTACGATGCTTATGTAGAAGCAGGAGACAATGTTCGATTGACAGCTTCCATACTTGGCCCGGATGAATTATCTGCCTTAGGGGCAGCATATCAAACACCTGCCGGTTTCGTACCTTATGGTTCTGATGGATACCTTGATATGAAATACCTTGGTTACCTGTCGGAAGGTGGAGGTGCTGATGGATGGACACAATTTTCAAACGTTGGAACCAATGTAAGAATGATTCGTTATGCAGACGTACTGTTAATGGCGGCAGAAGCCAACAACCGCAAAAGTAGTGCTGACGATGAAAAGGCCAAAACTTATGTGAATATGGTTAGAAGCAGGGTGAGTCTTGATCCGGTTACTTCAGCAGGTACTGCTCTGTTTGAGGACATTAAAACCGAGAGAAAACTTGAACTGTCTTTTGAAATGGTAAGATATATGGATCTTCAGCGTTGGGGCGATGCCTATGATGCACTAAAAGATCAAGGGAAAAAAGTTCCAAATGGTTCAGGTGGATATTACGAACCACAAGGAGCCGGCTACGAACAAGGTAAAAATGAACTGTTACCTTTCCCTGAATACGAAATGACGGTTAATACGGCTTTGGAAGGAGCACAAAATCCAGGATATTAGTATGAGGAGGAAGAGGATTGATCCCAAAAAAGGCATTTTAGCTTTAAAAGGATCAATCCTTCTTTATTTAATAAAATGAAGAGCTCTGTTATGCGTAAAGAGTTCTGCTTAACAGTTTTATTTCTGAAAGAAGTTTGATTTATACATTTTGTTGTAAAACTGAGAATTTAGATGATTTTTAAAAAGTTCTTTATTTTTTGACTTTTACCAATGTGTCATTTAAACATAATGCACTATTTTTAGTCAAAGACAAGTCTTGATTACGAAAAGAGTTGAGAGCAACTTTGAAATTCAAAAAATATCAAATTATGAAGAAAAGATTTTATCTGCTTATTGTTTCATTAATAAGCAACTGTTACCGCGATAATTGAATTTATGTAGACCCTTTTATTACAACCTTACCTGATAGGTGTAATTCAAATAATTTAAACCATAAAAACTAAAAAATGAAAAACCTATTTTTATTAATTGCTGCTATGCTTGGATCGTGTGCAATTGTATTCGGGCAAAGTGCAGAAAAAGTAACCCGCCAACCTGTTATCGATATGCATGTTCATGTATCAAAAGTACGACCCGGTTCAGGACCTTTGTGTCCGTGGTTTTTAAGCGATATGCCCGGTGCCGATCCGCATGAAGAATTTGGTTTCGGACAAGTTATGAGTTCTGATTGTTTGGATCCGCTTCCGGCAGCAGCCACCGACGAAGAGATGAAGAATGAGATTACCGGCCGGATAAAGGACATGAACATGACTATGGTTTGTTTTGGCGATCCCGGAGTTATCCGTAGCTGGATGGCCGAAGTGCCGGAAGGCAGAATTATTGCGGGCATAAGTCCGGGGCAATTGACTGTTGAGCAGTTCCGCGATTCATTGGAAAGTGGTTTTTACAAATATATGTCAGAGGTAGCACCTCAGTACCAGGGAATGTCGCCAAGCGATATGTCTCTTGATCCCTATTTTGCAGTTGCTGAAGAGTTAGGAATTCCGGCAGGAATTCATATGGGAACCGGAGGTAATGGAATGACCAACATTACAAATTCAAAATATCGTGCATCACTTGGAGATCCTTTCCTTTTGGAAGATTTATTGGCACGCCATCCAAAACTGAAGGTTTGTGTTCAGCACGCCGGTTATCCGATGATCGACAACATGCTTGCCTTAATGGGTGCCAATGCGTATGTATTTGTTGATATTTCGGGAATGATCTGGAGTTACCCGCTTGACGATGTAAAGGAATATATTAGAAGACTGGTACAAGCTGGTTTTGGTAAGCGTATTATGTATGGAACAGATTTTATGACCTGGCCACGCATGATAGAAACATCAATGGGAGTGATTGAGCACTCGCAATTTTTATCAGAAGACCAAAAAAGAGATATTCTCTTTAATAATGCAGCCCGCTTTTTCAGAATGGATAACAGCGATTTTGAT
>NZ_JBFHGM010000349.1:0-4649 GCF_041583095.1 Draconibacterium sp. | reverse complement strand
GCATATTTACGTACCGATGCCATTTCAGGGAAACTCTGGAATCCGTATTCGCTCATAAAACGAGCCAGGTGAGTGGCGTAAGTACTGAACGGCTCTTTAGCCCACCAAACACCCCAGTAGTGTTCGTCGCCATTTACAAGGTCGGCTTGTACGCCAAGACCAGACGACGGACTAGATCCCCAGTAGCTGCGCGAAGGATCGTATTCATTCACCACGTCGGGCAAGGTTTTGTGGAAAATATCAACATAAGCCTGCCAAACTTTTTCAGGAACGTCATCGCCCTGGTCGGCAGCAATTTTCTTCCATCCCCAGGTGTTCCAGGCGGTCAGGATTTCGTTGTTTCCGCACCATAAAGCAATACTTGGGTGATTGCGCAGGCGTTTTACATTGTCAATAGCTTCGTGTTTGATGTTATCCAAAAACTCAGGATTATTCGGGAACATGGCACAGGCAAACATAAAGTCCTGCCAGATCAGAATTCCGTTTTCATCGCACAGGTCGTAGAAAATATCGTTTTCGTAAATACCGCCACCCCAAACACGCAACATATTGTTGTTTGCATTTTTGGCATTTTCAACCACTTTGCGGTAATTTTCGTCGGTAACGCGTGGCAGAAACATGTCGTTCGGAATGTAGTTGGCACCTTTCATAAATACCGGGTGGCCGTTCAGTTTGAAATAGAACGACGTACCATCGTCGTCTTTTTCGCGAACCAACTCAAGCATGCGGATTCCAATTCGGGTATCTTCAGTAACCGTGCGGCCTTTCACATCCAAAACTCCTGAAAGATAGTATAAATGCGCTTCTCCCAAACCGTTGGTCCACCAAAGTTGTGGATTGGCAATTTCAAAATCAACGGAATATTTTTTTACACCCGGGGTAAGACTAACTTCGCTTGAAGCCAGACTTTGTCCGTCATTATTAATAGTAATTGTAGCTTTTGTTTTCTTAACTGCGTCTACTTCGAAAACAGCGGTGAATGTTGCTTTTTCGTCAGAAACTTCGTTCTGAACAATTTGCAGATTTTCGATGGTTGCATTGTCCCAGGCTTTCAGGTAAACCGGCTTCCAGATACCGCTGGTTACCAAACGTGGCCCCCAGTCCCAACCAAAATGATAACCGGCTTTACGTGTGTAAATGCTCACGCGTTTGTTGCCTTCTACTTCTCCGCGTTCGGCCTGATCGTTCTCCGCCCCCGGATAAACAAATTCGTTGGCATCGTATTTTTTCAACCCTTCAACAATTGGCGAACGAAAGACAATGTGGATTTCGTTGTTGCCTTCTTTCAGCACGTCTTTTACATCTACCTGCCACTCGCGAAACATGTTGTCGGCCGAAAGTACTTTTTCTCCGTTCACCGAAACATCGGCGTAAGTATCAAGACCTTCAAAGTCAATAACAACTTTGTCGCGGTTCAAAAATGATTTGTCAACCGTAAAAGTGCTTTTGTATTCCCAGTCTACTTTGTCGATCCATTGCTGATCCAGTTCATTCAAACGATAAAACGGATCTTCAATTTTTTCGTTGGCCAGCAAATCGGTATGAACCGTTCCCGGAACTGTGGCAGGCATCCATTCGTTTTCACCTGCCTGGCTAAAGGTCCAGTTGGTGTTCAGTTCTTTTTGTATCATAAGGTCGGGGCCAGATTCATTAGTATTGCACGCCACCGAAAAAAGCAGCGCCAAAATGGCCAGGAGCGGCCAGCGGTTAATCGCATTCATAGCATAAAAGTTTAATACTCTTCAAAATTGATAAAAACACAAGGAATAACCAAAATATAGCTCCTAAATATATTTAAATTTCTTGTTTTAAAGACTATTTGAGTAGAGGATAAAAAGAGATTGGAGGGGGCAATGTTTTGACATTCAGCAACATTCTGAAATGAGTACTGATAATTGTTTAGCGGGTAAACTTTAAAAAATTGAAGTTGAAAAAACCGCGGGTTGCAGTTTATTCGTCCTTTCCGGTAGTAGAAATTTTTAGTGGGAAATACAACGGACAAAACCTAAAAAGCCCGGTGGCCAATGGAATAATGCCAATTAAACCCCACCAGCTGTCGAAAATAACGCCGATAATAGCAATTATTAATCCTGCAATAATTCGTATTAACCTGTCAATTGATCCTACGTTACCTTTCATTTTTTCCTGTTTTAAGTTTGTTATGGAACAGTTGGATGGGGTGTTATGTTCAAGGGGAAGAATTGGCAGACAAAGAAAGTCGGAGAATAAAAATTTGACCCATTCTTATCTTTTTTATACAATCAGATTATAGTTGCTTTCGGTTTATTTCGTCCGGGGCAGCGAACAATCGCTATTCAGCTTTCTTGGCCGGACGAGATTGACTTCATTTTCTTTCCCGGCGCTTACTGACTGTCGTCAGTCGCACCGGGTTATTGCTTTTCGCCCCTTTGGGGCTCTTAATTAAAAGCGCTGAAAGTGCGTTTTATTTTAGCCCGGGGCAAAGTAATTCTTTGAATTTCGCCGCCCCGGGTAAAAGGTTGTCAGGGAGATCGTCCGGAGAAGAAAGCTGTTCAACGCTGATGGTTATTCCGGACGAAAACAAAAACAGCTCCATTTAAAAGCAGTGAAGAATAAAATAGCTGCTTTTAATCAAGATTGAATAACACAAAAAAGCCTGGTTCAAAACGAATCAGGCCTTTGAAAATATTGTAACCTTCTTATCAGTTCTACCCTTTAGGGAAGATCGAAGGATTATTATTCGCCACGAACAGCAGCAACACCAGGAAGTGTTTTTCCTTCAAGGTATTCCAACAGTGCGCCACCTGCAGTTGAGATGTACGAAACACCATCAGCAAATCCCAATTGATTAACCGCAGCTACCGAGTCGCCACCGCCAACAAGCGAGAATGCACCTTTTTTTGTTGCTTCAACAACAGCTTCACCAACTGCTCTTGTTCCTTCAGCAAAAGCTTCCATTTCGAAAACACCGATAGGGCCATTCCAAAGAATAGTACCCGATTTTTCAATTACTTTCTTGAATTCTTCAATAGCATCAGGGCCGGCATCCAATCCCATCCATCCGTCAGGAATTTCGCCAATAGGAAGAACTTTTGTGTTGGCATCGTTGCTAAATGCATCGGCAGCAAGAACATCGCTGGCCATGTATAAATTCACCCCTTTTTCTTTCGCCAGCTTTTCAATATTTAAAGCTGTTTCCAGGAAGTCGTCTTCGCAGATTGAGCTACCAACTTTACCTCCGTGAGCTTTCGCGAAAGTAAATTTCATGCCACCACCCAAAATCAGGTTGTCTACTTTATCCAACATGTTTTCGATAATCGTAATTTTCGATGAAACTTTAGCTCCACCCATAATTGCAGTAAGCGGACGCTTTGGCTCTTTTACTACTTTGTCGAGGCTTTCCACTTCGCTTTCAATCAGGTAGCCAAACATTTTGTCGTTCGGGAAAAACTTGGCAATAACAGCTGTTGAAGCGTGTGCACGGTGAGCAGTACCAAAAGCATCGTTTACCCAGCAGTCGCCGTTTTCAGCTAGTTTAGCAGCAAATTCTTCGTCGCCGGCAGTTTCTTCTTTGTAAAAACGCAGGTTTTCAAGAATCAAAACTTCACCTGGTTTTACATCCTCAGCCATAGCTTTTACTTCGTCGCCAATACAATCAGGAGCGATTTTTACCGTAGCACCACCAAGCAGTTCGCTCAGGTGATTTACCAACGGTTTCAGCGAGAATTTTTCTTCCGGACCGTTTTTCGGACGGCCAAGGTGCGACATGATGATTGGTGAACCACCACCTTCGATAATTTTTTTGATTGTTGGAAGGGCGGCACGCATACGTGTATCGTCGGTAATCTCGAATTTGTCGTTTAAAGGCACGTTGAAATCAACGCGGATAAGAGCTCTCTTTCCTTTAAAGTCATAGCTGCTAATAGTTTGCATGATATTATATTTTTAGTGTTTTTTGAAAAATTCAACCAAAGATAGGAATTAATAGCACGAAAAAACAGCAGAATTTTAAGGCCTTTCATAATTTAATGTTGCGGTAAGATAACGGGGAGTGGAGGAGTGGTTGAATATTAGAATATTAGAATATTAGAATGGGGAATGATGAGTAATTGAATATCGATTGCAGATTAACGATTTTAGATTGCAGAATGAGTAGAAAGTTTACAGTTTTCAGTTGCAGTATACAGTCGCAGTTTTCAGTTCTACAATTTAGCGATAGAATAATTTAGAGAGGTCTAAATAGGCAATAGGCAAATAGCAATAGGCAAACAGTTAAACCTTGAAGTGTTTAATACCTAATGTTTTCTATGTGTCTAATGTGGTTTAATTCTTAGTGTTTTCGAGTCTTTGTGTATAAAAGTTTCTATCACAAAGAAGATTAGCTCGAAGCTAGTGGCTCGTGACTTGAAACTTTGCCAACTGTATTTTGCATATTGCCAACTTTCAGAATTAAGTACTATTTTTGGCTTATGTTTTTCAATGACGTAGTAGGACAAGAGAATATAAAAAGCCGCCTGATCAGGTCGGTACAGGAGCAACGCATCAGTCACGCACAGTTATTTTCCGGCCCGTCGGGAACCGGTAAGTTGGCCATGGCTTTGGCTTATGCACAGTATGTTTCGTGTAAAAACCGCAGCGAAACCGATTCGTGCGGAACCTGCCCCTCGTGC
>NZ_JBFHGM010000348.1:0-4679 GCF_041583095.1 Draconibacterium sp. | reverse complement strand
TTTTCCCTGCTCAACCGCATCGCCATCTTCAACATGCAGTTCAACGATCTCACCGGCCACATCAGGGCTGATTTTCACCTCAGTTTCCGGCTGAATTTTTCCGTTGGCGGTTATAAACTCGGTAATGGTTTTACTTTCTACCGTTTCGGTAGCTACTTTTACGCTAACATCGCTGCCAAGCCATCCTTGCTTTTTGCCCACGATAAGCACAATAATAATTACAACCGCAACTCCAATTATATAAGGCAATGTCTTTTTTTGCTTCATTTCAGTTAGCTGTTTTTGTTTATAGGTAAGAAATGGGTTTCTAAAATTACAAGAAAAATCGATTCCTGTAAATTATACCAATTGTATTTCAGTGTGAGCCTTGAGCGAAACGGTGAAATTGCTATGATTAATGCCGGTTGAAAGTAGGAATTTACTGAAATAGGACTCATTTTCATTTCACATCGGTATTAATTGTCAATCGGATGCCAATCGCTTTTCTGAATATGGGTGAAATTAAAAGAAAAAGGCTACCGGAAATAACATTTCCGGTAGCCTTTTCTTATTCTTTAATCAGCATCCGTGCCGTTAAGCGGCTGTGCTGTTCCAGGTAAATATCCTTTTCTTTTACCATCCAGTCGAGCACCTCTTCGGTGTAATGACGAATGGTTACCAACGTAAGGTCGGTGTTGTAACGTATTTTATAATCGCCCGAAAGTTCGCTGAAAATATCCTCCAGATTTTCGTCTGAAGCATCGGCAACAATGTTAAGGTCGATGGCCGATTGTTGCATCAATGTAACCTTTATCAGTTTTTCCATCAGAAAATTTACCACCCGCTCAATATCGCTGATCGAGATTATTGAGAAATCGAGAGCAGAAAGGGTAATCAGCACCTGGTTTTCTTTCAGGATAAAAATCGGGGGCAGCTCAATTTTATGATCGATCTTGTGAATGACAGTGCCCGGATTTTTAGGCTCAACAAACGATTTTACCAGCAGCGGAATTCCTTGGTTGTGCAGTGGCTGCATGGTTTTCGGGTGAATAACTTTTGCTCCCGAATGCGTCATCTCCACCGCCTCTTTGTACGACAGTTCGTTGATCATCACCGTGTCGCTCATTTTTTTCGGGTCGGCACTTAAAACTCCCGGTACGTCTTTCCAAATCGACACGCTTTCAACTTTCAGTGAGCTACCGATAATGGCAGCAGTAAAATCCGATCCCTCGCGACCCAGTGTGGTGGTAAGGTTAGTAGTTGTAGACCCGATAAATCCCTGGGTGATATATAAACTTGTATCAGAAAAGTTAAATTCCTTGCGGGTCAGTTCGCCGGTCCATTCCCAGTCAACACGTGCATCGCGGAAAGTGTCATCAGTTTTCAGACAGGTGCGAATGTCGATCCATTTATTTTTATATCCGGTGGCGGTAATGTAATCGCTAACAATGCGGGTAGAAATGAGCTCGCCGAAACAGATAATCTGGTCGTATTCAAAGTTAAAATCGTACGACGGACGCGAATTTAATTTGTGTTCCAGATCGCTAAACAACTCATAAACGCCCTGTGGCATCCCTTTTTCGCCAAACAAATCGCCGATAATTTCAATGTGGTAGTTCTTAAAGTTATTGAAGATTGTCCACTTTTCGTTGTTGCTGTTATAGTAGGCTTTTATCAATGTTTCCAGCAAATCGGTACTTTTTCCCATGGCCGAAATAACCACGCTCAGGTTTCCGCTTTCGCTTTTAATAATTTCAAATACATTTTTTACTGCGGCCGCATCTTTTACCGATGCACCTCCAAATTTATATACCTTCATCAAAAATTCATTTAAAGCTTTTGAGCAATGCGCTACGAGCTGTTTAACCTTGCAAAACTATATTTTTTTGAATTAACAATATACATGTTCATCAGGGAAATCATTCTACTAAAAATGTTAATTTAGATGCCTTCAAAAAAAACACTAAAAAAGAAACTGCACTCATGAGACATTTTATTCTTTCAATTTTTATTCTGTTTACTTTTTCAGGATTTTGCCAGGTAAGCCAACTTAATAAAAGTTCGCTTTCCATCGAAACAATTATGCAGGATCCGGCCAAATGGATCGGTACTTCGCCGGACGATATAAGCTGGAGCGAAGATGGCGCAAAAATCTATTTTCAGTGGAATCCGGAGCAAGACACGCTCGAGTCGTTGTATGCTTACAATTTGGCGACCAAAGAAATAGAGAAAGTAAATTTGGATGAAAAGAAGACATTACCCGGCCTTCGTGGCGATTACAACAACGACAAAACAAAAAAGGTATACACCCGAAACGGCAACCTCTTTCTGCTCGACTGTAAAAGCGGAGAAGAGAAACAGCTTACCGCCTGGCTGGAGCGTGTTTCGTCGCCCGAATTTGTTTTAGGCGATTCGAAAATAGCCTTTACTAAAGACAATAATCTGTTCACCATCGATCCGGAATCAGGGTTGATCACACAACTTACCAATTTTGTTTCGGGGAATGAGATGAAAGAACAGTCCTCGTCGGAACAAGCCAAATGGCTGGAGCAGCAACAAAAGGAATTGTTTGTGGTTTTGCAGGAACGCGAAGCAAAAAGTAAAGCACGCGAAAACCGCGGGGAGGCTGAAAAAGAAACCGATCCATTAAAAATATACACCGGTAGCAAGTTTTTGAATGGCATTTCGCTGAGCCCGACCGGCGACTACATTATATACAGCTTGTATGAAAGGGCCTCTAATGCAAAAACTACTTCGGTTACGCATCATGTTACCGAATCGGGGTACACCGAAGAAAAGAATGCCCGTGCCAAAGTAGGTAGTCCGCAGGCGTCGGTTGAAATGGGGATTTTTGATGTGAAGAACAATAAGCTCGTAATGATTGATAAAACACAAATTCCCGGCCTGAAAGATTTGCCCGATTACCTGAGCGATTACCCGGAACGTATGCCAAAAGAGGGAGAAGAAGTTGATGACCGCGAGGGAAACCTGATGGGGCCGGTGTGGAATGAAACGGAAGACCTGGCGGTGGTTGTTGCGCTGTCGCATGACAATAAAGACCGCTGGATTTTACTGCTCGATCCTTCGACCGGTAATTTGGAATTACTCGATCGTCAGCGTGACGAAGCGTGGATCGGAGGCCCCGGAATTGGCGGCTGGGGAATGTCGACAGGAAATATAGGCTGGATGCCCGATGGAGAGTCTGTTTGGTTTCATTCCGAAGAGTCGGGCTACTCGCATTTGTACGCGGTAAACTGCAAAACAAAAAAGAAAACAACCCTTACCAAAGGCGAATTTGAAGTTTCGGAAGCATCCATTTCGAACGATAAAAAAAATTTTTATTTCATCGCCAACAAAGTGCACCCGGGTGTGACGCATTTTTACAAAATGCCGGTTTGGGGTGGCAAGCTTACGCAAATCACATCGTTGGAAGGCGGAAATGAAGTATCGCTTTCTCCTGATGAGAAATATTTGGCCATTCGTCATTCGGAGGCCAACAAACCCTGGGAGCTTTATTTGCAGGCAAACAAAGCCGGAGCTGAAGCCGAACAGTTGACACACTCAACCACAGATGCTTTTAACGAATACGACTGGCGGATGCCCGAATACATCACTTTTAATGCTGAAGATGGTGCCGATGTGCACGCCCGTTTATATCGACCGGAATCGCCGGAACAAAACGGGCCGGCAGTGATTTTTGTGCATGGTGCCGGTTATCTGCAAAATGCACATAAGTGGTGGAGCAGCTATTTTCGCGAATACCAGTTCCACAATATTTTAGTGGATAATGGTTATACGGTACTGGATATCGATTATCGCGGAAGTGCCGGTTATGGCCGCGACTGGCGTACCGGAATTTACCGCTGGATGGGTGGCCTCGATCTGTCGGACCAGGTAGATGGCGCAAAATTGTTAGTGGATAAATACGATGTTTCGCCGGAACGAATTGGACTATACGGCGGTTCGTATGGTGGTTTTATTACACTAATGGCCATGTTTAACGAGCCGGAAACTTTTGCCACCGGAGCAGCTTTACGTTCAGTAACCGACTGGGCGCATTACAACCACGGTTACACGGCCAATATTCTGAATACACCGGTGCCGGACAGTATTGCATACGCAAAAAGTTCACCCATAAATTTTGCCAAAGGACTGGAAGGCAATTTATTGATGTGCCATGGTATGGTGGATGACAATGTGCAGTTTCAGGACATCGTTCGCCTTACGCAACGACTTATCGAGTTGGGCAAAGAAAACTGGGAACTGGCGGTTTATCCGGTAGAAGCACATGGTTTTGTGGAGCCCAGCAGCTGGACCGATGAATACAAACGTATTTTTAAACTGTTTGAAGAGAATCTGAAATAACACCATAGAAGCGGGAGCCTGACGTGAAAATCAGGCTCCCGCTTTTGAAATAGTGAAAATTTGCCGAACATCTACTATCTGTTATTCGTTTAAATAAACGGAACATTAAGAATGGAGAGTAGATCGATGAATACCCGGCAGAAAGAAACATCCCCAAATAATCCCTGGCAAAATTTTATAAAAAATTTGGCTTCCTATCAAAAGCCTGATACCTTAAAAAGCGTGTGGCAAATCATAAACACTTTTATTCCGTATGTTGGCGTATGGATATTGTTGGTTTATAGTTTGTCGGTTTCGTTGTGGCTCACTGCATTTCTGCTCATTATTGCCGCCGG
>NZ_JBFHGM010000347.1:0-4727 GCF_041583095.1 Draconibacterium sp. | reverse complement strand
TGGCGCCGAAGTGTGCCGGATCTTCGTTCGAATGGAAGGTGTTGATTTCCATCGCCAGAACCAATGGCCCGACATCTACAACTTTTTTATTGAAAACATGCTAAAACTGGAACGCAACTTCCTCGAGATAAGAGACCTTTTACAGGAGGAAGTAAAGTAGAATAAAGCATGTAACGCCCGAACAGGCAATTACTGACTGACTAGATAAACAGTTCGTTAAGCGCTCCAAAATAATCTTCATCCCAGCCTTCCGAAATATTGTCAAAAGCTTCGTCAGGAATATTGGTGTGCCGCAATTCAATGCTTGTGCCCTTTTTATGCGGATGTAGTTTTATGGTCACCAGCGACTCCTCTTCTTCTTCACCAAAGAACCACTTCTGAACGATCTTTTTATCCTGCTCAAATTCCACATTCACCCCCGAAATACTACCGCCCCACAACGAAAATTCGGAGTTTGGCTCCAGTGGCATAACAGCTGTTTCACCCGTCCATATTTCAAGCATATTTTGGTTGGTTAAAGCATTGTAAACGTCTTTCGGATCGGCAGTCAATATATAGTAGCGTTTTAAATCTTTCATGAGCTAGTCTTTTTATCAAAAGTAATTTTTTCTTTTCTTAAATGATTGATTCTACTTACAAAAACGACGACCTACTAGCGAATTCGGTGTGTGCGCATCACTTTCTTGTTGATTTTATACGAGAACCCAATGGTAAAGAACTCTTTTATCTGCAGTTTGGCTTCTTTTCGGCCGGTGTCGTTGCCATCAGCATCGAAAACCGGAAACTTCACATCGTCATCGTAAATAAAATGAAACATTAAACGCATATCGATGTACGAATTTAACTGCATTTTAAAGTTGTTTTCCCAGTTCAGGTCAAATTTTTTGAACGGGTCTTTGTAGTTAAAAAACATCTTGTATTTCGTCTCATACGAAATGTCTTCAGTTATTTTCGTTTTGTAGCCCAGATCGGCGTTTAAACCAGGCTCCCAAAACGCTTTTCTTCCCTCGCTAATACCAAAACTAGTCGGATTAACCAAGGCAGTATCCCGCACATAAACATTTTTCATGGTTAAAGGCGACAAGAATAATGACAGTATTTTGTTTGGCTTGTAGTCCAAACCTATTTTTAGATAGGTTGTTGATGGGGCAAGAAATGCAGAAAGTACATCAGGGTTTTTAGCTTTCGGGTATTTGTACCCCCTAAATATTTGAGTGTTAAAGTTAAGCTCGGCACTGTAGTACCATTTTTTAAATGCACTTAACCCGTAACGCGATGTGATTTCAAACTTATCATCATTCTTTTGCAGCTCCGACTCATCGCCACCGGGCCTGATCCAACCGTTTCGGAATTCCGCAGAGTTTTCCCATTTAACTTTGCCGTCTTTGCGCGAATAATTTGCAAAACCTTTTAAAACCATGAGCGTTGCCAAAGCACTTTTTCCCCCTTTTTTCCAGTTTTCAAGATAGGTTTGAGTAAGTCCTATACTTCCGTCGCCACCAATATTCCAGGGGGTTTCAAGCTCGTAACTTTTCCCTACACCCCTAAATTTATTGTTGTTGGGCTTCAGGCTTTCAAAATCAAAATCTTTGGTTTGTTTTTCTTTAAATCTTGAGAAGGTAACGCCATCGTCGATCAACATCTGCACTGTACGTTTATCAGTATTTTTTACCATCACCGCCAACGAATCATTTTGCTCGTTTTTTAGCCAGATTCGCGAATAACGTTCGGAACCGTTTTGCAACAGTATATCCTCCTTTTCTCCATGTAAATTTAATAACGACAAACGTGTGGTATCAATGTGGTCGGCATAATCCATCAACACATTTAAAACAGCTTTTATTGAATCGTTTACCTGTGCCACTACTTCATCGTTGTATGCTTTTAAAACGAAGTAGTTATTGAGTTTTACCTCGTCTTTATAGCGTTTTATGCGATATTGCAGGTTTTCATTGTATTTTTCTGCCCGGTAAACACTTACTATTCTTGCTATGTAGTCGGCTTTAACCGAGTCGTTGTAAAATACTCGTTTCGTTTCAATATAATCCCTGCGGAGACTATCGCGTCGGATAAGTTCATTAAACATGTCGGGCGAATTTAAAACCGAGTCGGGAATCACTTCCGGAATATAAAGTTCTTCCGGAAAAGTATACACAGAATCGGTAAAAAGCCGCATTCCCTCGCCTTCGGGCACCTGTCGTACTTCGTTTTCGGCTTCGCGAATAATTGCAGGTGGTACGGTAATATCTTCGGGCTTAACGTTTGCTATGTAATCCGTTTCAATATTCTGAATTTCCTTCTGCTGCTCGGTATAAGACACAAAGCCCGGAACACTCAGACTGTCCTCCACATTTTCGGGCAAACGCATCACATAATTTTCACCAATACGCTGTGTGTCATTCAGATTTTTAATGATCTCATCCAACGATTCGTCCTCGATAAAATGCAGTAGTGCATCAACATCGCTACCCACTTCTTTTTTAACAACATGCCAGTTGTTATTTTCAATAAAATAGCTTCTTAAAACTTCAATATTTTTGCGCAAAAGTTCCTCTTCAGTTACAGAGTTTTGCGCGAATAAAAGTTTTGAGAAGCCGGTAAATAATAGAATAAATAAAAAAACTTTCCCTTTCCCTGAGAACATATACACTGTTTTTAGCTTTCGGATTAAACGCAAAAATAATACCATTGTTATGTTGTCCTTTATTATAAATACCTAAACAATTAACACCTTTCTTTTAATTTACTCAACATCAAAACCTTAGTATTTTACCATGTTGAATAAGGATGCTCCGACAACCAGGCATTAAAATACCGATGATCGGTACTCACCTCATGAGTTACCCAGTTTGGCAGCTCAATTTCTTCATTCTCATTACTCAGTTCAACCTCTGCCAAAACAAGACCCGCATTCATATCTTCAAATACATCTATTTCCCATGTCATTCCATGTATCTGCTCCACGAAGCGCTTCTTCCGAACAGGATGATCATGGCACAATTGCATTAAAATTTCCGCTTCTTTTACCGGAATTTCATATTCCATTTCAATACGCGAAATTCCCTGTGTTTTGCCTTTAATCGTCAACCAAGCCTTATCTACTTTTATGCGTACCCGCACCACCCGTTCCTTATCGGTTGACAGGTAACCCTGAACAATTGGATTTCCCGAATCCTTTGGGCACCATAAATTAGTATCAACAAGAAATTTCCGCTCAATTTCAATCATGATATTAAGTTTAGTTGTTTTAACCCCGAATATACACCACGAAATTTTATTACAAACAAAAACTGCTTCAAAACAAAGCTCTTAATTTACAAGTACTTGTTTTATGGCATTTTTGCTCTCAATACAACCTACGAATGCATAAGCCGGCTTAAATATATTGCAACGGCGAATTTATCACTATTTTTAATGCGACGAACATTATTATTCTGAATATGATTACGAGAGACGAAGCGCTTGAAATGCTAAAATCGAATGTGCAGGCAGAAAACATGCTAAGACACAGCCTGGCATCGGAAGCAGTAATGCGTGCAATAGCGAAGCACCTGGAAAGAAATGAAGATGAATGGGGCATCGCAGGCTTGTTGCATGATATTGACGTGGAAATTACAAACGCCGATCCGCATACACATGGCCCCTACGCGAAAAAGCTGTTAAAAGGAAAAGTTACCGATGAAATGCTCGACGCCATTGTTATGCACAACGAGGTGGCAACCAGGAAAGACCGCTGCACCGAATTTCAGCATGCACTGGCTGCCGGCGAAACAATTACCGGTTTAATTACGGCTACAACTTTGGTTTATCCGGATAAAAAACTAGCCAGCGTAAAAACAAAATCGGTAACCAAACGAATGAAACAAAAAGCCTTTGCAGCATCGGTAAAACGCGAGAACATTCTGGAGTGTGAGAAAATTGGTATTCCGTTACCCGAGTTTGCCGATCTGGCAGTTAATGCAATGCGCTCGGTAAGTGATGATTTGGGATTATAGCAATAATACTTTTTAACAATAAATATTTCTACACTATCGTTTTTTTCATTTTCTTGCACATGAAAACAGAATTAAACCATGTATACCCAAAAATTCAATCTATTAACCGGCAGAAAACTGTCAGCTTGTTTAACCTTATGAGTAATTTTTACCCACTTTTTTGCCAACTGTCAGGTGCTCTTCGGACGAATTCTGGATGAACAAAAACAACCTGTGCCCTATGCAACTATTTATATTTCCGAATCGCGGCAAGGCACCACATCAAACACCAACGGCGATTTTAGTTTTAATTTACCAACCGGCACTTTTCACCTTACTGTGCGATCAATGGGCTACGAAAAGCTGGAGAAAACAATTAGTCTGCAAACTGACAGTTTGTTTCTCCCAATTACCTTGCAAACTCAGAATTTTGAGCTCGCCGAGATAAAAGTATTTCCCGGAGATGAAGACCCGGCCTATTTTATTATGCGGAAAGCCATTGCCAAAGCACCTTATTACCGCAATAACATAAAACATTATGGTGCCGACCTGTATATCAAAGCAAATTTTGCCTTTAGCAATATTCCGAACCTGATTAAAAAGCAGGAAGTGGAAGACGGCCGGAAATTCAAGGATTACTTTAAGGAGAATGTTACCTATGTTATGGAGTCGCAAAACCGGATTACCTACGATTATCCCAACCAGTATAACCAGCAGGTGATAAGTAAAAAAAGTTCGATAACGGGTTTTGAC
>NZ_JBFHGM010000346.1:0-4730 GCF_041583095.1 Draconibacterium sp. | reverse complement strand
GTCTGCTGTGCAGGAAGAAGTTGATCTTGCTGCATTTGATTTAAATGAAACATCGGTAATGGAGCTGCAGCAAAAAATGGAGTCGGGTGAGCTGACGGCTAAGAGTATCTGCCAAAAATACCTCGATCGTATCGCGTTGGTTGACCCGCATTTAAAGTCAGTAATTGAGCTTAACCCGGAGGCGCTGGATATTGCCCGAAAACTGGATGAGGAACGACAAAACGGAACTGTTCGCGGGCCTTTGCACGGAATTCCGGTGATGATTAAAGATAATATTGATACGGGCGATAAAATGCAAACCACTGCAGGATCACTGGCATTGGAGGGCAATGTGGTGGAAAAGGATGCATTTATCGTAAAAAAATTGCGCGACGCCGGAGCGGTATTGCTGGGAAAAACCAACCTCAGCGAGTGGGCAAATTTCCGGTCCACCAATTCTTCAAGTGGTTGGAGCGGAAGAGGCGGACAAGTACGAAATCCGTTTTGTCTTGATCGTAGCCCGTGTGGTTCCAGCTCGGGCACTGGAGCAGCTGTTTCGGGTAACCTCTGCACTATTGGTATTGGTACCGAAACCAATGGCTCGATTGTTTGTCCGTCGGGAATTAACGGGATAGTGGGCATTAAACCTACTCTGGGTATGTGGAGCCGCAAGGGGATTATCCCGATTGCTCACAGTCAGGATACAGCCGGACCCATGGCCCGAAATGTTATCGATGCTGCAATTTTACTGGGGGCTTTGGCTGAGTTTGATACTGATGACGCGGAAACGCATTTAGAGCAAGGACAGATTTACAACGACTATACTTCTTTTCTAAAACCGGACGGATTACAAGGAAAACGAATTGGTATAGCTTCGCAAATGATACCGTCGCATGAGAAGGTGAAGGAATTAATGAAAAATGCCGTTGAGGCGATGCAGTCAAGCGGGGCGGAATTGGTTGAGGACCTGAAATTGGAAACGAACCGCAAATGGGGAAATCCGTCGTATGAAGTATTGCTTTACGAATTTAAAACCGACCTGAATAAATACCTGCAGGAACATCCTTCAGCACCAAGAAAATCGCTGGCGGAACTGATAGAGTTTAACAAGGCCAATGCAGATAAAGAGATGCCCTGGTTTGGGCAGGAGATTTTTGAAGAAGCAGAGGCAAAAGGCGATTTAAATTCGGAGGAATACCTGCAAGCGCTGGCAGATTCGAAACGTTTTGCCGGGAAAGAAGGAATTGATGCCTTGATGGATGCCCATAATCTGGATGCGTTAATCGCGCCCACAAATGGTCCAACCTGGAGTATCGACTGGGTAAATGGCGACAGTTTTACAGGTGGGAGTTCATCGCCGGCAGCTATTTCAGGCTATCCGAATATTACGGTGCCCATGGGATTTGTTGAAGGCCTCCCGATCGGACTTTCATTTTTCGGCCGGGCCTGGAGCGAGCCTGTTTTGCTTGAGATTGCCTATGCTTTCGAGCAAACTACCAAACACCGGAAGGCTCCGGATTTCAAAAAATCGTTGATGGGATAAAACTCTTCTTCACATTTGTTGTTTAAGAAATCCTTCCCAAAAGTTACATAGGGAAGACACAAAGTCTCGCAAAAATTTTTGCGTTATCTTTGCAGCAAATTTACAGGTATGAAGGAGCGATTATTCGGGAAAACATTAGGGGAATTGCAGGAGTTGGTGGTAGAGCTGGGGCTGCCAAAATTCACGGCTAAACAAATCGCAGATTGGTTGTATAAAAAGCAAATCAGCTCGATTGAGGAGATGACAAACCTGTCGAAAAAAGCCCGTGAATTGCTGAACGAGCGCTTTGAATTTGGCTTAACACCTTATACAAAAGTCAGCGCCAGTATTGATGGTACACGAAAATACCTGTTCCCGACAATCCAGAATAAATTTATCGAAACGGCGATGATTCCTGAGCGCGACCGGAAGACCGTTTGTGTGAGTTCTCAGGTGGGATGTAAAATGGGATGCCTGTTTTGTTTTACCGCCAAACAAGGTTTCCAGGGGCAACTTTCAGCCGGAGAAATTATCAACCAGATAAAAAGTATCGACGAGGTTGAAGAGGTTAGCAACATCGTGTATATGGGAATGGGCGAACCTTTCGACAACCTTGAAGAAGTTTTGAAAAGCCTTGAAATCCTGACTTCAGAATGGGGATTTGCAATGAGTCCGCGACGGATAACAGTTTCAACCATCGGAATCATTCCCGGGATGTTGACTTTCCTTGAAAAGAGTGAGGCACACCTGGCAGTAAGTCTGCACACACCTTTCCACGAAGAGCGCCAGAAAATTATGCCGGTTCAGGTGGCTTACCCGGTTGAAGAGGTGGTTGAGGAAATAGAAAGCTGGGACTTTGGCCGTCAGCGCCGTGTGTCGTTCGAGTATATTTTGTTTGAAGACTTGAATGATTCTCAGAAACATGTGGATGAACTGGCCCGCTTACTCAGTGGGTTGAAGTGCCGAATTAATCTGATTCGTTTTCACCCGGTACCGGGAACACCGCTTAAAAGTCCGGGAGAAGAAACCATCCAGCGTTTTAAAGACGCATTAAATAAAAAAGGAATTCTTACTACAGTTCGGGCATCGCGTGGACAGGATATTTATGCTGCCTGCGGTTTATTGTCTACCAAAGAATTGGTGAAAAACTGAACGCAGATGACGCTGATTAACAGATGATCGCAGAAAACTGCTATCTGAGTTCTAAATTTGTTTTAACTCAATTCTGCAAAGCTGAATTTCTCCTTAAGTTGCACGCCTTTTTCCGTATCCTGCACCGAAGCACATTCGGTGTAATAATCGTGCTCAAAAAACAGGATATAGTTTTTATCAGCAGCTTCTTTCAGAAATTTTCCTTTCTCTTCCATTACTTTAACCGGATCGAGATCGTATGCCGAAACCCACAGCAATGGAATGTTGGCGGCAGTAGGAAACAAATCGGAGGTATAAACAAAAGAGTGTTTCCCGGTGTGGAGGATGGGCAGCAATTGTCCCGGCGTGTGGCCATCGAAGAACCTTATCTCAAATCCTGGCAGAAAATCACCTTCTTCTTCAATCAGTTGTAATTTTTCCGATTCCATCATAAAATCCAGCACCGGCCGATGGAAAGCTGCCTGCTCGCGTGGGTTCGAAATTTTGGCGTGTTCCCATTGCTTCTTGCTGCTCCACAGAGTGGCATTCGGAAAAACAAGCTCCAGTTTTCCGTCAACATTTTTAACGGCTCCAGTGCAGTGGTCCCAATGCAGGTGGGTGAAAAATACATCGGTAATATCAGCAGCTGAAAAACCCTTTTCGGTCAACGATTTTTCAAGTTGGTCAACCGAAGTTACTCCGTTGTTTTTGAGGTGTTTTTCGGGGTAGTGGTTTCCAATTCCCGTTTCGATAAGTATTCTGCGTTCATCAATTTCCACCAACAGGCAACGCAAGGTTAGCTGGGTGAAATTATCGTTGTTGCACGGATAAACTTTGTTCCACAATACTTTTGGGATGGCACCAAACAAAGCTCCTCCATCGCAATGAAAATGACCGGCAGAAATCGGAATTAGCTTCATATAATACTAGTTGGAAGCTGGAAGTCAGAAGACCGGAGTTGTTCCGATACTGGATCTACCAACTTTTGTTATTGGTTGTAAAAGTAAATGAATTTAACGGGGCGCAAAACCATGACGTTGCTGAAAAGCTGAATCTAACGAAAAGTTCATAACATGGTCAACCACGCCGGTATAATCCTTTATGCCCGATTTTATATTGTTGTGTTTTAAATACGCATCATTGAGTTTCGAAGCCGTTTTGTCCATGGTTGCGTTGCGCAGTTCGTTCCAGTGATCGCTTATTCTGTTGATGTCGGTCTGCACTTCCGGCGAGATTTCATGAACAAGTTTTTTATAATCTTCCAAACCACGGGCCTGCCTGAAAAAATGAAATGAAATAAACAATTTAGCTGAATACCTGATTTGTTGCGACGAGCTGTTTAAACAAACCAGCCACGCGTAAAAATTGGCTTCTGCCTCGCTTGTTATGCCCAGCTGGTGCGCTTTTTCGTGTGCCAGAACATAGGGGTATTCGATAGGTAAAATCTTTTTATTTACATGAACTTCGTTAAAAAATGGTCCGAAATATCCGGTGATGCCTGATTTTGCATAAAATCCGCTGAAAGTGATTGTTTTGTCGGGGCGTTTGCCCATCGGGTACGCGAACTGTAAAACTGGCGCCAGTTGTTGGTACGATTCTTCAATTAAGCGGTCGATTTCAGCTTTGTCAACAGTGTCAAAATCGCAATGTAATTGGTTTAGTTCAGTAACGTACTGGTGAATAAATTGCACAAATTCCTCCGTATCGGGTTCCCGGTCTTTTATTCCCAGTCGGTCGGGTAACGGCGAGCGGAAATAATTGAATCCCCAAAACACATAAAACAGGATATATACTGTGGCAATAGTATTCAGCAAAAATTTTCCGGCAGCTTTCCATTTTATACGTTTTGTAAATAGTTGAACGAGCAGAACTATAGGCATTAAGATCAAAACCGCGTAAAAACTATCATCAAGCGAAAAAGGAAAAACAAAAGAAATGGTTGAAAGTAGTGAAGCTATAAATGGATAGATTCGCTGCGCATACCAGGTTTCAACAAAGCCGGGATGTTGGCGCAGGATAAGTGTAAGCGCAAAAACAATTCCTGCCAACGCCGGAAGAATAAGCCATTTGTGTTTTCTGTCTGTTCTCAATTTTTTTC
>NZ_JBFHGM010000345.1:0-4770 GCF_041583095.1 Draconibacterium sp. | reverse complement strand
GATCCATCGGATGAAGACCGTGCCAAACAAGCGTACAATGAATTTATGCCACTGGATGGACAATTTAATGACAATGTGATCATTCAGGTGAAAAACGGTCCTATCGATTTTCAGCCACGCGAACCGTTCAGCCCCTTATTTGGTGCGATGAAAAAGACAACTGTAATGCCCGAATTGCAGGTTACAATGGAATATTTGGGACAGTCGGTGCATCTGGTTTTTCTGGCTACCATGTGGGAAGAATTTCTAAAAAGCGAAACCTGGCAGGAAGGTGCAGGCAGTACGGTTGCCCGTTGCACCGATGGCAGTATTTTTAATCAGAAATACAGCGCTATTGCGGGCGTTGCAAACATCGGGCTCGATGCCAACTGGTGTGGTCACGATTTTGCTCAGGCCAACTGGTATGCTTTTGGTCGGCAGGCCTGGAATCATTCGATCAGCAGCGCACAAATAGCCGATGAATGGTTGAAACTTACGTTCGGGCCACAAAATATTGATAAAGAAACAAGCTCTTATGACCTGGAGTGGAATCTGTCGTTTTTACAACCCGTGAAACAAATGATGCTCAACAGTCATGAAGCTACTGTTAATTACATGATGCCTTTGGGGCTTCATCATATTTTCTCAGCACATGCACATTACGGCCCCGGGCCATGGTGGGCTCCGCGTGGCATGCGTGCAGACTGGACTCCTCCGTATTATCATCAGGCCGATTCTTTAGGAATTGGATTCGATCGTACGACTTCGGGCAGCGATGCAATTAGCCAATACCACGAACCGCTTGCCGGCCAGTTAGCCGACCTGAATACCTGTCCCGAGGTGTATTTGCTTTGGTTTCACCATGTTTCGTGGGATCATAAAATGAAAAGTAACAGAACGCTTTGGAATGAGCTATGCTATCGGTACGACGAAGGAGTGAAACAAGTGCGCGAATTTCAGCGGGTTTGGGACAAGGCAGAACGTTTTGTCGATGCGGAACGATTTGCAGCTATTCAGCATAAACTTACAGAACAGGTCATGAATGCACAGGAGTGGAAAGACGCCTGTTTGCTGTATTTTCAGCAATTCAGTAAACAACCAATCCCTTATGAACTGGAACGGCCATTATTTAACCTGGATGAGCTGCTCGAACGTGACAGACAGAGGGTTCGACGAAGTCGGTAGTTAGAATCACAAGTTGAAAATAATTATACCTATAACCTAATTAAAATGAATTTCAAAAAATACTTTATCCTTGCCCTGCTCTTTGTAGTACCGGCATTTACGGTTTTGGCACAAAATCCAATAATCAGAGATCAGTTTTCAGCCGATCCTACGGCACGTGTAATGAACGGAAAGGTTTACGTTTTTCCTTCGCACGACATTCCGGCTCCTCCTAATAAAAACCTGCGCGAGAATTGGTTTTGTATGCCCGATTACCATGTGTTTTCATCTGAAGATCTTGGCGAATGGACCGACCATGGCGTAATTGTTAGTCAGAATAAAGTGGCTTGGGTTGATTCTACCTCGTACAGCATGTGGGCACCCGATTGTATCGAGCGTAACGGAAAATATTATTTCTACTTTCCGGCCAATAAAAATGTAGCAGGTCCCAACGGCCGCAAAGGTTTTGGAATTGGAGTGGCCGTTGCCGATAAACCTGAAGGTCCTTACGTTCCGGAGGAAAATGCTATTGAAGGTATTTTTGGTATCGATCCAAATGTTTTGATCGACAAAGACGGACAAGCTTATTTGTATTATTCGATGGGCAACATATACGTGGCAAAACTAAAAGAGAACATGACAGAACTGGCAACGAAGCCGGTTGCCATTGCCAATTTGCCTGAAAGGGGGATGAAAGAAGGCCCGTTTGTTTTTGAGCGAAACGGAAAGTACTACCTTACTTTTCCGCATGTGGAAAACGATACCGAACGGTTGGAGTATGCCATGGGCGATAGCCCCGAAGGGCCTTTTACGATGACCGGAGTAATTATGGATGAATCGGAAACAGGATGCTGGACCAACCATCATTCGTTGGTTGAATATAACGATCAGTGGTATTTGTTTTACCATCATAACGATTATTCACCTCATTTTGATAAGAACCGTTCGGTGTGTGTCGATAGCCTGTTTTTTAATGCCGATGGAACTATTCAAAAAGTTATTCCAACCAAACGAGGTGTTGGTGTAACCCCGGCATCCGGTAAAATTCAGCTCGACCGTTACAGCGCAATAAGCGAAAATGGCGCAACAATAGCTTTTAACGATACCACAAATACTTTCGCAGGTTGGAAAACTACGCTGGCCAATAAAGGTGCCTGGATTTCTTACAACACGGTAAATTTTGAAAAGAAGAACACCGGAAAAGTTGTGGTGAATGCCGGTGCACTAAACGGTGGAAAAGTAGAACTGAGAATTGATGCAGTGGATGGCCCTGTTCTGGCTGAAATAAATGTGCCAGAAAGTAAAAAAATGACTGTGTCGAAAACAAAAATAAACAAAGTTGAACCCGGTATCCATAATATTTTTGTGGTGGCGGCGAACGATAATCCGGTGGAGATTGACTGGATAAGTTTTGAATAGAACAAGAAGAAATGCCTCTTTGTAAGAAGACGGTTAATAATCTGGAAAGATGAAAAGATTTGTATTTTTAATATTCATTGCCTTTTGTGCCTGTGCACAACAACAACCCGAAGACGAAACTTTACTTAAGCTGCGCTACGATAAGCCTGCTGAACAATGGGTTGAAGCACTTCCGGTTGGAAACGGCCGTTTGGGGGCGATGATATACGGAAACCCTGAAAACGAAATTATTCAGTTAAACGAGAATACCATTTGGGCCGGACAACCCAACCGAAACGATAATCCGGATGCAAAAGCATCGTTAAAAAAGGTGCGTCAGTTGATTTTCGATGGAAAATACAAAGAAGCGCAGGATCTCGTTAATCGTGATTTTATTACCAAAAAATCGCATGGAATGCCTTACCAAACGGCGGGAAATCTGAAGTTGAGTTTTGAAGGGCACCAAAATGTTAGCAACTATTCGCGCGAATTGAACCTGGAAACGGCTGTGGCTTCATCAAGCTACCAGGTTGGCGAAGTAAATTATAAAACAGAGGTCTTTTCATCTTTCCCCGATCAGGTTGTTGTTGCCCATATTTCTGCTGATAAATCAGGTGCCTTGAATTTTTCGGCAACGCTTGACCGGCCTTCAAAAGTAACGATAACCACAAACGGAAACAACGAGTTGGTAATGACGGGAGTTACCAGCAGTCATGAAGGTGTTAAAGGAGCCGTAGAATTCGAAACCCAGGTAAAAATAATAAACGATGGTGGAGTAGTTACCGCCAATGAATCGGAGCTGACTGTGAGCGACGCAAAAGCGGCAACCATTATTATTTCGATGGCCACTAATTTTAATAACTACAATGATATTAGTGGAAATGCCAACGAGCGCGCAAACAACTATTTGCAAGCGGCTATCCAAAAAACATACAAGGATTTATTAAAAGACCATATTGCTGATTATCAGAGCTATTTTAGACGCGTTGATCTTGATTTGGGAGAAACCGAATCGGTTAATAAAATGACGGATGTAAGGGTGGAGGAATTTGCTACGGCAGACGATCCGCAATTAGTTGAGCTCTATTTTCAGTTTGGAAGGTATTTGCTTATTTCCTCGTCGCGCCCGGGTGGGCAACCTGCCAATTTGCAGGGAATTTGGAACGACCAGTTAATGCCACCCTGGGACAGTAAATACACGGTAAACATTAATGCCGAGATGAATTACTGGCCATCGGAAATTACCAATCTGAGCGAATTAAATGAACCACTGGTTCAGATGGTGAAGGAATTGTCGGAAACCGGCCAAAAAACTGCGCAGGATATGTACGGCGCAAATGGCTGGGTATTACACCATAACACCGATATCTGGCGTATTAACGGGCCAATTGACGGTGCTACCTGGGGCATGTGGCTAATGGGTGGTGCCTGGTTATCGCAGCATCTTTACGATAAATATGCTTATAACGGAGATATAGAATACCTGAAAAGTGTTTATCCGGCCATAAAAGGAGCAACATTGTTTTTCCTCGATTTTTTGATTGAAGAACCCGACAACGGTTGGCTGGTGGTTTCGCCTTCTGTTTCTCCCGAAAATACTCCGGCAGGCCACGGATCAAACATAGCAGCCGGAACCACCATGGATAATCAGCTGCTTTTCGACTTGTTTTCGATAACAGTGAAAGCCGCTGAGGTTTTAGAAACTGATACAGCCCTGGTGGAAAAAATTAAGACCACCATGCAGAAACTGCCACCCATGCAAATTGGAAAATGGGGGCAACTGCAGGAATGGATGTACGATTGGGATAATCCCAACGATCATCACAGGCATGTATCGCATTTGTATGGACTTTACCCTTCCAACCAAATTTCGCCTTATCATTCGCCCGAATTATTTGAGGCTGCACGCACTTCGTTGGTAGCCCGCGGAGACGAATCAACCGGTTGGTCGATGGGATGGAAAGTAAATCTTTGGGCACGTTTGCTCGATGGTGATCATGCCTATAAACTAATTACCGACCAGCTAAAACCTGTTGCGCGTAGCGGCCGAAGAATGAGCGGTGGTACTTACCCGAACCTGTTTGATGCGCACCCGCCTTTCCAGATTGACGGGAATTTTGGTTGCACAGCAGGAATTGCCGAAATGTTGATGCAAAGCCAGCACGGAGCCATTCAGCTTCTTCCGGCACTTCCATCAAAATGGAGTAAAGGATCGGTGAGTGGATTGGT
>NZ_JBFHGM010000344.1:0-4774 GCF_041583095.1 Draconibacterium sp. | reverse complement strand
CGGACAGCTGTATACCATGTACAGTATTGCCGCCGTAATCGTTCTGTTCTTTAGCGGTGTTTTTATCGACAAATACGGTACGCGTGTTTCCATGGTATTATTTGGTGCCATTTGTAGTTTGGCAGGTTTTGTTACAGCTTTTAGCGACAATTTAACCATCATACTTATCGGCCGGTTTATATTAGGTTTTGGCAGCGAACCATTAATTGTTGCGCTAACCGTTGCGTTGGCAAAATGGTTTAAAGGAAAAGAACTTGGTTTTGCACTTGGTATCAATTTGCTTATTGGCCGGGGCGGATCTTATTTTGTTGACCGCTCGAATACCTGGGCCAGTTCGATATATGACCAGGGATGGCAGCCCGTTTTATACCTTGCTGCCGGAATCGGATTACTCTGCTTTCTTGGCGGTGTTATCTATTATTTTATCGAACGATGGACACAAAAACGTTATGTGCTTGGCAAAGCTGAAGAAACCGAAAAACTTGATTTTAAAGGATTGTTCAAATACAGCCCTTCGTTTTGGTATGTTGTAATTCTTTGTTTAACCTTTTATTCTGCCATTTTTCCGTTCCGCGGATTTGCTCCAACATTTTACCAGGATGCACATGGCGTAACAGAACAAATGGCAGGCAAACTCAATAGCGTTTTAATTATGGCAACCATGTTTGCCACTCCGGTAATCGGGCTATTGATCGACAAAATCGGACGACGTGCATTAATGATGTTTATCGGATCAATAATTATACTCCCCGTTTATTTGATGTTCGCCTACGGAAACATGTCTTTGTACATTCCCGTAACGTTAATGGGCATTTCATTTTCGCTTATTCCGGCAGTAATGTGGCCTTCGGTAGCCTATATAGTTGAAGAAAGCAAACTGGGAACCGCTTATGCATTAATGACTTTGTTGCAGCAGATTGGCGTAGCAGCAATGGCTTGGCTAATCGGTGTAACCAACGATGTTTCGAGAGCATCGGCAACTAATCCGGAAGGTTATATTCCCGGAATGTGGATATTTAGTATTCTTGGTTTTGTTGGTTTGTTATTTAGTTTTCTGTTGCGCCGTGCTGAAAAAGGACCAAAAGGACACGGGCTGGAAGAACCAAGCGGAAGTAAAGAATAGTATTAAGTGTACATACACTAAATACAAACTTGTACGTAGTATCGAAAGATGGAGGTTAAGAACATTAAAATATTTGTTGTTGAAGATGATGAATGGTACCGTCGTTTGCTGGTGCATAATCTTTCCATGAATCCGGATTATGAGATACAGGCTTTCGGAACCGGCAAAGAATGTTTGAATAATCTTCACGAACTTCCTGATGTTGTTACGCTGGATTACCGTCTGCCCGACATGAAAGGTCTTGAGGTACTCAAGCAGATAAAGGCAATTAACGACGATATTCAGGTTATTCTCATTTCGGAACAAGACGACATTGAAGTGGTTGTAGACCTGCTAAAACATGGTGCTTACGATTACATTGTAAAATCGAAAGATATACGCGAACGACTGCTGAACACGGTCAATAATATTAGTAAAGAGTTTAAACTCAGGGATGAAATTCGCTCGCTACGCCAGGAGGTTAAAAAGAAATACAGCTACGAAAATACAATTGTGGGCAACAGTCCGGCCACACAAAAAATTTATAACCTGATTGAAAAAGCTACCCGCACCAACGTTACCGTTTCAATAAGTGGCGAAACCGGAACCGGAAAAGAGCTGGTTGCCAAAGCCATTCATTACAATTCGTCGCGTGCCAAACAGCCTTTTGTTCCGGTAAACATGGCTGCCATTCCGAATGAATTGATCGAGAGTGAACTTTTTGGGCACGAGAAAGGCGCTTTTACCGGTGCTGCTGCACGACGTATAGGAAAATTTGAAGAAGCACATTCGGGCACCTTGTTTCTCGATGAAATTGCGGAGATGGATATTTCGTTACAGGCCAAACTTTTGCGTGCTTTGCAGGAAAAAGAGATTATCCGGGTTGGAAGCAACAAAGCGGTAAAAATCGATTGCCGCATAATTATTGCCACCAACAAAAACCTGTTGGAAGAAGTAAAAAAAGGCAACTTCCGGCAAGACCTTTATTACCGCTTTTATGGCCTCCCAATCGACCTTCCGCCCCTGCGCGACAGGGGAAATGATGTTATTGTACTGGCAAAAAGTTTTATCCAGCAATTTTGCAAAGAGAACAAACTGGAGCAAAAACAACTCTCTCCTTCTGCCAGTAAAAAGTTGCTGGCCTACCCTTTCCCCGGAAATGTACGCGAGTTAAAATCGGTAATCGAACTGGCAGCAACACTAGCCGATGAAAAAGAAATTACTGCCGATCATTTACTGCTCGAAGATGCCGAAAACATTGAAGGGCTGCTAACCGAGGAACTCACTCTTCGCGAATACAACCTGCGACTTGTTAAACGCATGCTCGATAAATACGACAATAAACCAAAGGTAGTTGCCGACAAGCTGGATATTGGTGTAGCCACCATTTATCGAATGCTTAAAAAAGATCAGTAGTAGATTCTCAAGATTATCATTTTGATAATACCTCTATCACATTGATAGTATTCTATTCTCCCCCACTTTTCCTCTCTATTCATTTTCAACCCATTACGCATTTCCAATTTTAATGGCACAACAATTGGCTATTACAAATCAAAATATCCAAAAAAAACTAATGAGGAGGAAATAGTCATGAAAATGAATAGAAAAATACAAAATGCAATTAGCATTGGTTTAGTGGTAATAATAGTTATTGCTGCTTTGGTTGGCATTTCAACTTACACGCAAAAAACAACCGAGATTAATGAACTTCAAGTACAAAATGCCGGCATGAACCAGGAACTGCAGAAACGCGATTCGATGGTGAATGAGCTGGTAGGTGCTTTTGATGAAATTGAGCAAAACTTGAAATTTATTAAAGAAAAACGTCAGGTTTTATCAGTGGAGTCGCAAAAAGAGGGGAACTACGACCGAAAGCAAGCAATTGTTGAAGACATCGCCCTGATGAATGATATGCTGGAGAAAAGCAGCGAGCACATTGCAGAGCTGGAACGTAAACTAAAAAAATCCGGTATAGAGATCAGTTCATTCAAAAAGAAAATTGCGGCCCTAAATCAAAGTATTGAGGAACAAAATACACAAATTGTTGCACTTCAACAGCAAATTGAAGAGCGCGATGTTATGCTGGCCGATATGTCGCAGACCATTGACACGATGCAGATCGTTCTTCAGGCAAAACAAGATACATTAATACAACAGCAACAGCTTATTGACGAAAAAATTTACCAGCTAAACAAAGGTTTTATTGCCTACGGAACCTATAAAGAGCTGGAAGAACATAACGTTTTGACCAAAGGCGGTGGTTTTCTGGGATTGGGAAAACAGGTTAAACTGAAAAGAAACCTGGACGAGGACTATTTTACTGAACTGAATATTCAGGAAACCAAAAGTATCCCTTTGTTTTCAAACGAAGCAACAATCATTTCAGAACACCCGGATAGTTCATACTCTTTTGTTGAACAAGATGGTGTAATTGCCTATCTGAACATTGATAATCCGGATGAATTCTGGAAGATCTCGAAATATGCGGTAATAGAAATTAAATAATATAGGTTTGCTGAAAGCAGAAGCGCGGGCAACAGAGGTTGTTCCCTTCTGCTTTTGTTTTTAACGCGCAAAACTACCCACGCGGTAGGCGAAAACAAATCACATTTATTAGAAAACATAAACGAAGAAGACATGAAGAAATTTGGATTAGCACTTACGACAATTGTATTGGGAATATTATTAATGGTAGCATGTAACGATAGCGAAACAATAAATTTTCCGGAAGGAAAAGGGAAAGTTAACGTGTATCTTACCGATGCGCCATTCCCAATTGAACTGGTGTCTCAAACCATTGTAACAATTGATAAAGTTGAAATCAGAAAACAGGAAAGCGATACTACCGAGTCATCGTTTATTCCAATTATGGTAGAACCTTTTGAGGTAGATCTGCTCACTCTTACAAACGGAATTACAGAACAACTGGCATCGGTTGAACTGGAAGCAGGAACTTACGACATGATGCGTTTGCATGTGGTTGATGCTGAAGTAATACTGACTGATGAAACAGTATTTGATTTGAAAATACCAAGTGGATCAAGCAGTGGTTTAAAAATTAAAATTGAGCCTGCTTTAACAATTAACAGCGGCGAGACTTCTGACGTATTGCTTGACTTTGATGTAAGCAAATCGTTTGTAGCAAAAGGCAACTGGAAAGGCGGAATGATTAATGGTTTTAACTTTAAACCGGTTATTCGTTGCGTACTGCTCGATCGTGCCGGAAGAATTGAAGGAACTGTTAGTGATACGTCGAATGTACTTTTACCCAACACCGCTGTTAATCTTTGGACTGAAGTGAACGACATTGAAGAAGACAGTTTAATTACCACTGCCTTTACCGATGAAATGGGCATGTATAAACTTATTGGAATACCGGAAGGGGCATATTATTTGATTGCTGAACAGGATAGCTTCCTGATCGATACAATTTGGAATGTAGATGTATTAAAAGGACAATCAACCCAGATAGACTTTGTTTTAACCCCTGAACCATAAATGGTTGCAAGAGTGAGGATCAATCTGTAATCAATGAGTTTGGTTAAGCTTAGTGGTTTTCAAGTATGGGCTGTTCGTTAATTCGGGCAGCCTTTTTTCGTGTTTAAAGTAGGCGATTTCAGAAGTAAGATTTTTCAAAATTGACAATACTTGAGAGGGATGGTATTTTTG
>NZ_JBFHGM010000343.1:0-4782 GCF_041583095.1 Draconibacterium sp. | reverse complement strand
TGATGATAAAACGGAATACCGCTATGCTGCACTATTTGGCCGTATTAACTACAAATACAAAGAACGATATATCCTGAACCTAACCGGTCGCCGGGATGGTTCCAGCCGTTTTGGCCCCAACCAGCGATTTGCCAGTTTTGGGGCTATCGGGGCTGCCTGGCTATTCTCCAAAGAATACTTCCTTGCCTCCAGCAGCTGGTTGAGTTTCGGGAAACTACGTGCCAGCTACGGAATTACCGGTAGTGACCTGATCGGAGACTACCAGTTTCTGGATACCTACACCGTTAGCAATACGCTTTATGGAGGCAATACCAGCCTCTACCCGTCCCGGCTCAATAATCCATACTTTAGCTGGGAAAAAACCACCAAGCTTGAAGCTGCCATCGAATTAGGATTTCTAAAAGATCGCATCCAATTCAGTGCTGCCTGGTACCGTAACCGCTCCGGCAATCAACTGGTTGGTATTCCTTTACCCGGCACCACAGGATTCAGCACTATACAAGCCAACCTGCCCGCCAAAGTAGAAAACAAAGGGCTCGAATTTGAATTAAACACTACGCCGATTCAGACCGAGGACTTTAACTGGAACAGTAGTTTTAATATCAGCTTCCCCGACAATAAGCTGATTTCGTTTCCCGGACTGGAAGGCTCAACATACGCCAACCAGTATGTAATTGGATACCCGACATCAATTATTAAAGTTTATAATTACGAAGGTATTGATCCTGAAACAGGGCTATACCAATTCACGGACTACAATGATGATGGGAACATCACTTCTCCCGATGACAACCAGGTTATTGAAGACATTGCAGTCAAGTACTTTGGTGGATGGTCAAACCAAATCTCATACCGGCAATGGGAGTTCTCCTTTTTGTTCCAGTTTGTAAATCAGCGGCAAAAAAACTACATCAGCATGATGCCACGACCGGGAAGTATGTACAACCAGCCGGTTGAAGTTCTGAATGTCTGGTCGGAAGAGAATCCAGACGGTAAGTATATGCCCTACTCCTCGGGAACCATCGCTCAAATCAACCGGCTCCATGGCTATTTAAGTAATAGTAATGCTGCTGTGAGTGATGCTTCATTTATCCGACTCAAAAACATTCAACTTGCCTACAAGCTGCAGCTTAATAAGTATCTGCAAAGTGCACGATTTTATGTACAGGGGCAAAATCTGTTAACCATCAGCGACTATTTTGGTCTGGATCCGGAATTCTCTCTGTCCGGCTATTTGCCTCCATTAAAAACATGGTCATTCGGAATTCAGCTTAACTTTTAAAAACGTATCAAATGAAAAAAATATCATTTCTATTTTGTCTGGGAGTATTACTCCTGATTTCCTGCGAAGGCTTGGTTGAAGTAGATAATCCTACCAATCAACTGGGAACTGAACAGGTATTTGAAACTATACAGACTGCAAATGCAGCAATGGCAGGTCTCTATGCCGATTTGCGCGATCGGTCACTAATTTCCGGGGCCGGATATTATTCGGTCAGCACACTTACTGCATCATACGCCGATGACCTGGATTGCTACAACAATGACCAGAACGGTAATATGGATATCTACCACAACCAACAACAGGTAAGCAACAGGATTATTGCAAGCCTGTGGAATACAACTTATACGCAGGTTTATTATACTAATTCCATCATTCACGGAGCTGAACTTTCCACATCCCTTTCCACAGAAGATAAAAATCAACTAAAAGGAGAAGCTTTACTGATACGCTCCCTGCTTTATTTTTACCTGCACAGGCTATTTGGAGCTATTCCATATACAAGCATTATTGATTATGAATATAACAGAAGTCTGACAAAAACTGAATCAGCCGTTCTGCTTGAACAATTGGAATCGGACCTGAACGAAGCCATTTCACTGTTGAATAACAATTACCGCAATACACAACGTATCTATCCCAATCGTAAAGTTGCGGAATTGGTATTGGCCAATGTATACCTAACGGAACAAAAGTATCAGCTGGCCGAGCAAATGGCCTCCGGAATATTGCAATCGTCCTTATACGCTTTCCAGCCGGACCTGAACGAAGTGTTTCATAACACAGGTAGCCATATTCTATGGCAACTCAGCCCGCAAAATAGTGGCGATGCCACAAAAGAAGCATCATTCTATTATTTCTCAGATGCAGCACCGCATGCTTATGCGTTATCCGATGACCTTGTCGGCAGTTTTGCAGAAAATGATTTGCGTAAACAGAGCTGGATGACACAGGTCAGTTTTAACGATGATTCCTGGTACAGACCTTACAAATACAAAAATTTATCCGGTACCAATAACAATGAATATTCCGTTGTTTTCCGGCTGGAAGAGGTTTATTTTATACTCGCAGAGGCACTGGCTAAACAAAACCGGCAGGATGAAGCCTTGCCCTACCTAAATGCCACGCGAGAACGAGCCGGACTGGACGCGCTTACCAATCTATCCACAGAAGAGTTTATAACAGAACTGCTGGCCGAAAAAAGACGAGAGTTCTTTACCGAATTCGGACACCGTTTCTTTGATCTGAAACGCCTGGAACGCCTGGATGAATTAAACAGTACAAAACCCAACTGGGAAGACTATAAAGCCCGGTGGCCTTTGCCCCAGAGTGAGTTATTACTCAACGCTAATTTATACCCACAAAATGAAGGTTATTAGTTATGAAGCGCCTATATCCTTTATTGTTACTATTCCTGTTCCTGCTGCCCGCGGCAGGGCAGGAATTAACAGCACAAGGTCATTCAGATCTAAAGAATGAACTTAGTAGCTATTTCCGATTGCTCTCCCTAAAAATGAGCGAAAATGGCAGATGGTTAACTGCGTGGAAAGCATACGACCAAAACAGAGATACGCTGCTAATATTTGACAGTACTGAGCCGGGAAAACCGGTGGAGCACCGGATAAAAGTTAAAAGTGCTGCCTTTGTGGGTACGAACCTTTTACTTACAACCAGGTTGGGCCAGGCAGAACTACTGGAGCTACCCGAATTTAAAAGCACCCACTATGCTGGCGTAAAGAATGCGGAAGTATTAGAAAACAAGAAACAGTTTTTGCTACACTATAATAAACAAGAACAGAACAAACTTGAACTGCGCCAAAGTGATGGCCACCTTTTGAATGTTGTTAACCGGGTGGTCCGGTTCTTTGTCACAAAAGAGAATCATATTTATGCCTTTGCTGAAAATCCGGATCAAGGTTATGATGTTTTTCGTATCATGGAAAATACCATCGAACAGGTATATCATACAAGTAATAAGATTTCATATCTGGATGTTGCCAAAGACGGACAGGAGCTAATAATTCATGAACAAAACCAGCAAGATTCTGTATCAAATCTGGTTTTTCTGGATATCCAGACTAAAAAAAGCTATCCTTTGAATGAAATTCTGCCAATAACTTTCCAACGGGCATTTACGGATCAAATCGGGAATGGTGTTCATTTTTTAAAACTGATAGTACCAAAAAAACAACAGCAGAATGAAATGGTAGACATCTGGCGGGGTAATGATAAAAGATTGGTAGAAAAGTTTTATCCTCCCATTACAGTCATGACTTACATTTGGAAATCCCGTGAACATTTTATCCGAAAAGCAGGGACAGATAAGCAGCCAAAAGCGCTTAATATAGGAAACAAAAGATACTTTTTAAGCATTGATCCATGGAAGCTACAGGATTACCTGTCGGATCAACCACCTATACAATTGTTTTTATATGATCTGGAAGATGACAATTATATAGTGTTGGACACCATTGCTCCTGAATATTATCTCTCCGGAAATGGGAATTATGCCCTTTCTCCTGTTGAAAATGGATGGAAGCTCTATCATCTTCCTTCGAAAGGCATAAAGTTTATTGAAGGAAAACATTTAAGCATGCCATGGTTTTCAACCGATTGCAAGTTCATTATTTTTCAAGGAGAAGGCGCAATATGGCAATGGGACATAAAAACAGAAACTCTTAGCTGTCTGGCAAAATTTGATGAATACATTACCAAAATTGTAAACTACAAGCGTGAGGACGTCTCTTCTACTTATGGTCAATTTTTCATACAACAGGTAAATCTGTCTAAACCCCTGTTAATTGAATTATACGATCCTGAAACAAACCAGACCGGTTACAGCCTTTGGAATAAAGGGAAAACAGAAATTATTATCCCTCCAACATCCCATTACATCAGTTCTCTGACTTACAATCAATCACTAAACTGCTTCTCCTGGTTGGAAGAAAATTATAATCAACCTTCTCGGCTGGTTTGTAAAAAAACTGATAAAAATCCGGTTACTGTTTTTCAAAGCAACCAAAAGAATAAAACCATTTTTTCTCTTAAACAAGAAATAATCAGCTATACTAACAGTCAAGAAACTCCGCTAAAAGGGATTTTGTACTATCCATTGAAATACAAGCCGTCTCAGAAATATCCAATGGTCGTACATATTTATGAAAAACAATACCGGCTTGCTAACCGATGTCCTTTCCCCTCTTTATACGAAGGTATAGGTTTTAATATCAGGTTACTTCTCGAACAGGGATATTTTGTGTACCTACCTGACATTGAAACCTCCGGTAAAAATGGGCCTGGTATAGATGCACTGAACTGTGTTAATCATGCACTCGATGCGTTGGCATATAATCCAACGATTAACAAGGAAAGAATAGGACTAATTGGGCACTCTTTTGGAGGATATGAAACCGATTATATTGCAACCCGATCAGATCGTTTTGCCACTTTTGTTTCCGGTTCCGGTCATAGTGATATTGTCTGGGATAGCCATTCTTTTA
>NZ_JBFHGM010000342.1:0-4843 GCF_041583095.1 Draconibacterium sp. | reverse complement strand
TCCGGTTGCAGAACCTGATTTGGTAGAAAAGGTGGTATTTGTTTCCGGTCGTTTGTATTACGATCTGGCAAAATACAAAACCGAACACGGCATTTCGAATACGGCAGTTGTGCGTTTGGAGCAAATTTACCCGATTCCGAATAAGCAGATCAATGAAATACTGAGTAAGTATTCAAAATCCACCGAGTTGATTTGGGCACAGGACGAACCTGAAAATATGGGAGCGTGGCCGTTTATCAACCGTAAATTAGATTGCCTGGGCTTTAAAGTAGTTGCCCGCCCTGAAAGTGCCAGCCCTGCGGTTGGACTGATGGAAAAACACAAAAAAGGCCTCGACCAGATTTTGGAAACCGTGTTTAAACAAAAAGAAGTTGTAGCGTCATAAAAAACCAAAATATGATTATTGAAATCAAAGTTCCCAGTCCGGGAGAATCTATAACCGAAGTTGAAATTGGCAGTTGGCTTGTTCAAGACGGAGCCGTTGTTGCCAAAGACCAGGAAATAGCCGAAGTGGAATCGGACAAAGCCACACTGACCATTGTTGCCAGCGAAGGCGGAAAAATTGCCATTAAAGCCGAAGAAGGAGAAGCTGTTGAAGTTGGTGCAGTGGTTTGTACTATCGATACAAGTGTGGAAGCACCGGCAGCTGAAAGTGGCCAGTCACAGTCTCAGTCTCAGTCACAGTCTCAGTCGACAGATGAGGAACCTGCATCTAACGTGAAGGATCAAGAATCCAGTATCCAGAATCCAGAATCCAGAATCCAGGATACAGAATCCAGCAGCGAACATGATAAAGTAAAAGTAACATCGGTTGCCAAGGAAATGATGAAAGAGCATGGCCTTTCGGTTGACGATGTGATAAATGGCCTGAAACGCCTGGGCAAAAAAGAAGTGGAAGCTGTGGTAAATGCACCGCAGGCCGCTGCGGCCGCCATCCCGCAAAAAGAGGCAACACGCGACGAAGAACGTGAGCGTATGTCGAGCCTGCGCAGGAAGTTAAGCGCCCGCCTTGTTTCGGTGAAAAACGAAACGGCAATGCTCACTACTTTTAACGAGATCGACATGAGCTATGTAATGGATATGCGTAAAAAGTATCAGCAAAAATTTGTGGATACCCACGGATTAAAACTGGGCTTTATGTCGTTTTTCACTAAAGCGGTTGCTACGGCAATGGATTTCCATCCGATGGTGAATGCACAAATCGATGGCGAAGAAATTGTAATGCCTAAGTTTGTTGATGTGGGTATTGCGGTATCAACACCAAAAGGATTGATGGTGCCCATTGTGCGCAATGCCGAAAGTAAAACGATTCCGGCAATTGAACTCGAAATTAAGGAATTGGCCGAAAAGGCACGCAATAAAAAGATTACGGTTGAAGAATTGCAGGGCGGAACATTTACCATTACCAATGGTGGCGTTTTTGGCTCGTTGTTGTCGACACCAATTCTTAACCCGCCGCAATCAGGAATTCTGGGTATGCACAATATTGTTGAGCGACCTGTTGCAGTAAACGGACAAGTGGTTATCCGCCCGATGATGTATGTGGCGCTGTCGTACGATCACCGTATTATCGATGGTAAAGATTCGGTAGGTTTCCTGGTGAAACTGAAAGAACTGCTTGAAAATCCGGAACGCTTATTTACCGGAGGAAAAGATGCCGGTGAGCTGATGCTGGGGATATAGTCGCAGTTTGCAGTCGCAGGTTACAGAAAGGATGCCATCCGTATAAGTTGAAAAACATTGGGATGGCATCCTTTTCTTGTTACAGGTTGCAAGTTACAAGTTACAAGTTGCAAGTTCCCAATGACCAGCATCCGAAATCTCCAATTATCAATATTGAATATCCAATAACCAGCATCCAAAATCAAATATCCAGTAACCAGCATCCCTTTCCTTTATGCTAAAAGTTTTTTATTCTCTTTCTACCCCTCACCCTTTGGGAGCTCCCCTCACGAGGGGAGCAAGCGTCAGGCTACCTTCTTCGTTTCAATGAAGCTTTTTTCCCTTGCTAAGGGAAAATGTCGACAGACAAAAGGGTAAGGTGTTCAACCGAGCCAGAATGCGATACAATTGCTCACCATCCTTAACTGCTAACTGCGACTGCTAACTGAAAACTAATTCTGAGGAGGGAAACCGCCCTGGCCGCGTCTTTGGCGTCTTTCTTCCTGCATTACCTGGTATTGTTCCCATTGCTGTTCCGAAAGAACTTCTTTCATTTTCTTATCCTGCTCTTTGCGTACTTCCTGCATTTTCTCGCGCATACCTTCAAAACCGGCACCGCTGTTTTGCATTTCTTCGCGCATGGCAGCCATATTCTCAAAATTTTCTTCCATAATTTCGCGGATTTTCTCTTCCTGATCGTCGCTTAAATCCAGATTTTCGTCCATTTCTTCAATCTGTCGATCAACCATCGCCTGTGGATCAAAATTTCCGGGGCCCATTCCGCCACCGCTACGGCCAAATGGCATTTGTTGCGAATTATTTCCCCCGTTGTTGCACGAAATAACCAGTGCACTTACCAGCACCATTACTAAAAATACTGTTCGTTTCATTTCAATTTTGTTTTTTATTGTAAAGTTCAACTGCTTTTGATAAAAACCAAAAGCAAAAGTTTAATCGCATAGCCGTTTTTGTTGCGAAACAGGCCTTGTTATTTGTGCAACGAGCATTTGCATCCGTGCAACGGATACCTACACTCATGCAACGTGTGTTTAAATCCGTGCAACGGGTATCTACATCTGTGCAACGTGTATCTATATTCGTGCATCGTGTACTTACATTCATGCAACGTGTACTTACATTCGTGCAATGGGTACTTACACTCGTGCAACGTGTACTTACATTCGTGCAATGGGTACTTACATTCGTGCAACGGGTGCTTACATTTGTACAACGCGTGCTTACACTTATGCACTATTTGCTTGTTTATGCAATATGAAATTGGACGAAAGGTTTAATCAGAATTATCTATGTTGTTATAAGACAGGTTGTAAAAATTTGTTTATAAGATAAATAATTACTAACTAGCATAATCATAATTAATATTCTCAGACATGGATAAACGAAAAATCAACAAAAAAGAGATGTTCGACATTGTGGTAACTTACCTTAACGGTAAGTCTGCTGTATGGTCTCCAATTCCTAAAGTGGGAGAGTTTCTGAATGAGTTTAAAGCGGTAGTTGCCCAAATTAATACGGTGCAATATGCACAGCAGCAAGCTCAGGTATTTTTGGGAAAAACCAAAAAACAGATTAAAAGCGTAGTGGCCGAAAAGGCCGATATCCTGAACGATATCGTGGAAACCTTTGCTTTGGTTACCGGCAACGACAAGCTTCGCTTACAAATGTCGGCCAACTTCAGCGACCTGAACCGCTTGCGTAATGCCGATTTTATTCCGGCAGTAAAGGCTATTATTGAAGCTGTTGAAGAAAATATAGAAGTACTAACCACAGAATATGGTGCTACGCGTGAACAAGTGGAAGATTTAAAAACCGATCTCGACGAATTTTTGGCCATTAACGGGCAGCCACGTGCCTACAAAGTGGCATCGGTGGAGGCTACCAAAAGCCTGGAACTGCTGTTTGATGAGGCCGATGCTATTTTAACGAACAAACTGGATAATGTAATGAGTTTATATAAGCGGCGCGATCCGGGTTTCTACAACGGATACCTGGCTGCAAGGGTAATTGTGGACAGTTAGTCATTATTTTTTTGCATTTAAAAGTTAGTAATTGAAGGAGCCCGGTTTTCCTGGCTTTTTTTAGGCTAATTAATGAACTTAGAAATGGGAAAGCTTTTAATGAAAATACTGTTGGGGGTATTGGGTGGGGTTTTCTAAAAAAAAAAACTGATTGTGCATAATTTTTACGAAAATGAAACGAGCATGTAAAACAAATATACCCAGGAGTATAATTAAAATTCATGCGAGTTCCATACTATATCTTTGAATACAAACAATTTTAATAGTATGAAAGAACTACAATTAATCGCGATTTTACTGTTGTCTATATTTGTTTTTTCCTGTATCGAAAAATCAAAAAAAACTCTGTTAACAGATAAAGTTGAAACGCTAGATCCAGAAGTAGACATTAGTGAACTTACTTCTGATTTTAAGAAATGGTGGACTTACTATTCCTTTAACATATCCCTGTCATCAAATTTCACCGGTATAAACGAGCACTCGGATACAATTGGCAAAAGACAATTTTTGAAAGAATTAATTACCGGTAATTACATTCCTCTAAGAATAAAATCGGACGATAAAACCGAATTGTATAAACTTTATCAGCTCGACTCTGTCGCAGATAATGGAATTGGACGAACAATAAAAGATGCGTCAACCAGAGTGTATGGTTTATATGAATTGGAAGGAACACCAATTCCGAAGTTTAACTTTACCGATCTGGAAGGAAGTAGCTACACCAACGAAAATACAAAAGGAAAAACGATAGTTCTAAAAACCTGGTTTATTCATTGTGGCGCTTGTGTTGCAGAATTTCCGGAACTAAATGAATTGGTAGAAAAATACAACGATAGAAAGGACATCATTTTCCTGAGTTTGGCGTTGGATTCTAAATCGGAGTTAGAGGAGTTCCTGCAACAAAAAGAGTTTAATTATAAGGTAGTTCCCAGACAGGAGGAGTTTATTATGAGAAAATTATACTTGAATGCTTTTCCTACGCATGTAGTTGTAGATGAAAATGGAACAATATTAAAAGTGGTAAACAAAGCATCAGAAATGATTGCCTTTCTTGAAAATGGTCAGCAATCAGCACACAAAAAATTACCACCAGCTTCTGTAGCACCACCTCCACCGCCGCCACCTCCACCACCACCGCCGCC
>NZ_JBFHGM010000341.1:0-4872 GCF_041583095.1 Draconibacterium sp. | reverse complement strand
TTCCGGCCGTAGCCGTATTGGTAGAAGGAACCACAACTGGCACTATTTCCGATTTTGCAGGCAACTACGAAATAAGCACCGATGAAAACTCAACGCTGGTATTTTTAATGATTGGTTATGCTGAAAAGAAGATTGACGTTGATGGAAAAACCGAGATTAATGTAAAATTAGAAGCCGACGGTAGCGGAAAACCGAAAGAGCCGGAAGTAAAGGCAGTGAAGACCAAAGCCAACATGGTAAAAGGAAAAGTTACCGATGAAAACGGGAAACCACTTGCCGGAACGGCTGTGTTGATGAAAGGTACATCCATTGGAACCATCACGGATATAAATGGGAATTATGTATTACAATCAGACGATGAATTTGGCGAACTGGTATTTATGATGCTTGGTTTTGCTAAGAAAGAAACTGCCGTAAATGGAAAAACACAACTGGATGTAAAGCTTAAAGCCGATGGTAGCAGCGAATCTGATGAGGTGAAAGTATCTGGTTTCGGAAATCAAAACAAAGAGAGTTTTCCAAAGATCGAAATCAATAAGTTGGCTTTTGAGACTTCGCCAGATGAGGCACCATTGTATTTCGTTGATGGAAAAGAAATGGGCAATGTGGCGCATATTTCCGCTGAAGATATTGAATCCATCTCTGTTTTAAAAGACGCACAAGCTAAAATTTTATATGGCGATAAAGGTAAAAACGGCGTAATTATTATTACAACAAAAGCCGCTGCCAAAGCTAAAATGGAAGATGCTTTAATCATTGTTGAAGGTGTACCATACGATGGCGATATTAACGATATCGACCCGGAAACAATAGAATCAATGGAAGTGCTGAAAGACGAAAGTGCGACCAAACTATATGGCCCGATAGCTAAAAACGGGGCTATTTCGATAAAACTGAAAGGTGAGGCCGATCTTAATGGTAAATCTCCCTTGATTTTTCTCGACGGTGAAAAATACACCGGCGATATGGGTGACATCGATCCTGAAAATATTGAATCAATCGACATTTTGAAAGATGCTTCGGCAGTTGAAACTTATGGCGAAGATGCTAAAGACGGCGTGATACTTATTAGAACAAAATTGTCTGATATAAACTCGGTTCTGGATTTGCGAAGGTTTATTGCGAAAAGGATAAAATATCCAACGGAGTTGGTCGAAGCCAATGCTACGGGCGTTAGCAAAATCTATGTTAAAGTGAATAGCAGTGGAAGCATCATCGCTGCTGATGAAAAAGTTGTTAAAGGCGCAGTACCAGTTGATGAGGTGGTGGTTGTAGCTTATAAACAAAATGAAGCGAATGATACAACAGTTTTGGATGCACAGGATAAATTTAACCGTGAAGCAAAAAGAGTAATTCTTCAACTACCAAAATTGAATATTCCAGAGTTTAAAGGTGAAACCCTTGTTTTTAAAGTAAAATTCGTACTGCAAGAAAAATAGAGAGTAGGTATTTTGCGATACTTAAAATAGTTCAGCGGGCGACTAATCAGTATTGGTCGCCCGCTGTTTTTGTTTAAACAACTAAGGTGTTGGTAGGTTCTGCACATCGAAGAGAAGTAATTTCAGAGGTGTTGGTTTATATTATACAGTTAAGAAAAGTATTATCGGTGGGCTCTGTTATGTTCCCGCACACATGAAAGATCTCTTCAGTTGCTGCGGAAATCATTTTTCACACTTGAGATGTATTTTCAGCAAGCACGGAAATCATTTTACACGTGTGTAATGTGTTTTCAGCCAAGGCGGAAATTGTATTACACAAACGAAATGTTCTTTCCGAGAATGCCGAAGAGTTGTTACAATGGTGTAATGTAAAATCCGGCGCTCCGGATATCGTTTTGCAGCCTTGTAAAGTATTTTCCGCCTTGGCTGACAAGGCATTTCAGAAATGAAAAAAGGATGCCATCCCTCTGAGAAACCTCAAACAGGGATGGCATCCTTGTATACTCGAAACTCGCGTCTCGCTACTCGTAGCTATTTTTTCTCAATAATAGCCACCCAGCCACCACCGGGAGCCATTTTAACTTTTACAGTAGAACCCGAACTTACTTCAACCGTTTCCTGGGCAAAATCGGCAGCATGTTTATCGGCGTTTAGTCCGTCTTTCCATACTTTCATGGTGTACGATCCATTGCCAAGGAAATCGAGTTTTAAATCCATTTCACGCGGATCCCAGTCGGTTAAAGCTCCCACAAACCATTTGTCGCCCGAGCGGCGGGCAACGGCAACGTAGTCGCTAACTTTAGCTTCCAGCACCCGGGTTTCGTCCCAAACGGCAGGAACAGCCGCCAGGAATTCCATACATTCCGGCTCGCGGTAATAGTTCGATGGGTTATCGGCCAGCATTTGCAGCGGGCTTTCGAAAACAGGGTACAAAGCCAACTGGTGGCAGCGTGTTCCCTGGCTCATTGGCTCGGTAAATACCTGCGCGAAATTCTCTTTTGTTTTGTTGATCATTGCCCCCGGAGTGTAGTCCATTGCACCGGCAACCATACGAATAAAAGGCAAAGTTACATCGTGCTCCGGATCGGGTAAGTTCGACCATTTGGCATTTTCCATTCCTTTAACACCCTCGTACGAAATTACGTTTGGGTAGGCACGGTCCAAACCACTTGGTTTGTAAGCTCCGTGGAAATCAACCAATAAATTGTGCTCGGCACATTTGCGGGCAATTTTCTCGTAAAAGTTTACCATCCACTGGTCGTCGCGTTGCATAAAGTCCATTTTAATCCCTTTTGCTCCCCACGCCTGAAACTGATCAAGTGCTTCCTCCAGTTTGTCGTCCATAGCTTTCCAAACTACCCATAGAATTACGTCAACATTTTTTTCTTTTCCGTAATCGATAATCTCTTTTACATCCACATCTCTTTCCAGCTTCATAATATCAGAAAGCACATACCATCCTTCGTCCAGAATGATGTATTCCAATCCATATTTCGATGCAAAATCGATGTAGTATTTATAGGTTTCGGTATTTACGCCGGCCACAAAATCAACACCGTAAATGTTATTGGCATTCCACCAGTCCCATGCCACTTTACCGGGTTTAATCCAGCCGGTATTCTCCAATCTGCACTCAGGAGCCAGTTTGTAAATCATTTCTGTTTCTATCAGCTGGCCGTCGTTTTCGGTAATTACCATGGCACGCCACGGGAATTCGCGCGGGCCGTTACATTCGGCAATATAATCGGCATATTTTGTTGGTTTTACATCGCGGTCGCTAGTTTGTTCCGTTTCAATAACTACACCCGGATATTTTCCAATCAACGCATATTTGTTCTCATCGCAACCACGTAAATACATTCCCGGGTAATCCATCAGGTTCGATTCCGAAATGTAGGTTTTAACGCCATTTCCGCAGTCAAGCAATAAACCGGTCGAAGCAAAACGGCCGCTACCGATATTTGCCAGGGTTTCGCGCAGGTATTCACGCTCCTGGTGGGTCATCATACTTTCTTCTTCCGGAAACCACAGTTTTTTGTCGGCCGGAAAAACGAAAGAAGCCAACTCGCTTTTTACTTTGTATTCGCCGGTTTTGTCCGACACCCAACGGTAAGCAGCGCCATCGTCGTACGCTCTGAATTGCAAGGCATAACCTTTAAATGTCAGAGTCAGTTCTTTGTATTCGTCTTTTATGGTAGCGCTTTTTCGCTTCACAACCGGAGTAAGCACCTGCGATACACTGTTGGTTTTTGCTTTGCGCACTTTGGCGTCAACTCCCCAAACTGTTCCATCGTACAATTCCATCGAAATCTGCGATGGCGCAACAATTGGGGTTCCGTTTAGCAACACCGAGTAGGTAACAGTTTCGTCAATATTCACCTTAACCTGTATTTTCCCCGATGGAGATTCAAGCGAATATTCCCTGGCCGAAAGGGAGAAAACAAGGGCAACAAGGGTAATCAGTAGAGTTATTCTTTTCATGTCAGATAGTTTTTGAATTTTATTCCGAAAGTACAAATTAAATGATCTCAGAAACATACACATATGTTCTGTTTTTTATAAAGGAAGATGCAAAAAAATGATTTTATACCTATATTACGGTAAATTTTAATGCAAAGGTTATGAAGAATATAGTTACACTGATAGCACTATTTTTATTCGCCGTTTCTGTGCAGGCTCAGCAATTTGAAAAGGATGTTTTCGCTACTTCGGAAGGGGAACTGGAAATTACATTTATTGCTCACGGAACACTGATGATGCAATTTAACGGGAAAGTGATTCATATCGATCCGGTGTCGTGGTATGCCGATTATGCAACAATGCCAAAAGCCGATCTGATTCTGATAACCCATGAGCATGGCGACCATTTGGATGCCAAAGCAATTGATGCGGTTAAGAAAGAGGGAACCCAGGTGGTACTCACAACAACCTGCAACAAAAAATACACCGGAACCAAAGTGCTTGGCAATGGCGAATCGGGAACTTTTGCCGGAGTTAAAGTGGACGCCGTACCCGCTTACAATATAAAACACGAACGCGAAGCCGGGAAACCTTTTCACCCAAAAGGAGTGGGAAATGGTTACGTGCTTCATTTTGGCGATAAGAAAGTGTACGTTGCCGGCGATACCGAAAATGTTCCGGAAATGGCCGGGTTAAAAGACATCGATGTGGCTTTTCTGCCCATGAATCTGCCTTATACAATGACCCCAGAAATGGTGGCCGATGCCACTAAGATGTTTCAACCAAAAGTGCTTTATCCGTATCACTTCGGCGAAACAAATACCGACGAGCTGGCTGAATTATTAAAAAATCAAAACAAAACCGAATTCAGGATTCGGAATTTAAAATAAGGCAGAAATTCTTTATACCTTCAATGCCCGAAATTGTTTTTGAGCAAACACTATTGTGCGTTTCTGTATAAAAGGAGCGCTAT
>NZ_JBFHGM010000340.1:0-4905 GCF_041583095.1 Draconibacterium sp. | reverse complement strand
GGTAGCTCGTTGGGCTCATAACCCAAAGGTCGTAGGTTCGAGTCCTGCTCCCGCTACTTAGAAGCCGGTTTTTACCGGCTTTTTTTATGCCCAAAATTTTATTGAAATACGCCCCTTTTTGAACAATTACACTTTAATTTGTTACTTAGGTAAACGAAAAACTGTTCAACGCATCATGTTAAAATCAGAATACCATATTGCAAAAATGGACTGTCCTTCCGAAGAGAATATGATTCGGATGAAACTGGATGGAATTCAAGCCATAAAAAAACTGGAGTTTGACATTGAAAACCGCAACCTTACCGTTTTTCACTCCGAAGAAAATGAGGAAATTCTCTCGCGACTGGAAGCCCTGAATTTTGGCGCAAAACTTTCGGCCAGCTACGCGGTGGATGAAAACGATTTTGCTCCGGAAAGTTCGGAGGTGCAGTCGAAGCTGCTTTGGTCAGTGCTTTTAATCAATTTTGGCTTTTTTGTTATTGAAATGACAACCGGGCTCATCTCCCGATCAATGGGACTGGTGGCCGATTCGCTGGATATGCTTGCCGATTCGTTTGTATACGGGCTCAGCCTTTGGGCCGTTGGTTCAACAGTTCTTCGAAAAAAGAAAGTTGCACGCCTTAGCGGTTACTTTCAGCTTTCACTTGCCTTACTGGGCATTATTGAAGTTGTTAGGCGCTTTATTCAGTCGGAAGCCATGCCCGATTACCGTATGATGATCGGCATTTCAATTCTGGCACTGATTGCCAACTCCATATGTTTATGGCTTCTTCAAAAATCGAAAAGTAAAGAGGCTCATATGAAAGCCAGTATGATTTTTACCTCGAACGATGTAATTATTAACAGCGGTGTGATTTTAGCCGGTATACTGGTTTTGGTAACACAATCGAAATATCCCGATTTAATTATCGGTTCAATCGTATTTCTGATTGTTGTTAGAGGGGCGATACGAATACTAAAACTAGGCAAATAATCCCGGTTTATTTTACCACATAATCAATTAAATTCCACAACTCAATACGCTCGATGACGCGAGCTTCATTTGTTTTTTTCATTATTTCGTTAAAATCCTGTTCAGGATGAATCGCTTTAAACGATTCGGCAAAACTAAGCTCTAAGGCATAGGAGTAATCCGAAAAAGTATTCATAGTAACATATTGGTATGGCCGGCCGGCACCACGCGGGAACAGCGCCTCCCAAAGTCCCCAGCCAACAGTTCTCCCCGATCGTATCGACTCCTCGTGAATCGGCATCCAAACATCCTTCTCCAGCGCCTCGTATTCCGAACCTTTTCCCGGCTCTACTTTCATATAATTCACCTGAATGTAATGCGCCGGATCTGCAAAAGGAATGGACGGAATGGCCGCCACGCCCTGATACAACTCCGACCGAACAATTTCGCGGGCCTTGTTGGTGCGATCAAGTATTTCGTTTAACCCCATGTTAGGATGAACCTTGGCCGGAATTTCAGCATTCCAGGGATTTTCCAGTGTTTCCGGATTATTATAAGTGGTAATTGCCACATAGTTGTAACTATCTGCCGACCCTGTAAATTCAACTGCATATAAATTCCAGCTAACAATTATCCCTTGTTTTATTCTTTCCTGGTGCATGGGTTTCCATATTTTTTGCTCCACCTCGAGATATTTCAGGTGACCATCGGGTTTCACTTTAAAATATTCAACCACCACATATACCTGATCAGCAGCCTTTGCCGGCGTCGTTACGAATACAAATACGGTACAAAAAACAACCGCCGAAACAAATAGTGTAAGCCCGGCGAAACGCGATGATTGTTTATTCTTCATGGAAGTATGCTTTTTGTTAAAGATTAATCCAGTACGACATTTTTAAAATCAGTCCCCTGTTCTTAGAAACCATTCCATCGGGCAAAAAGTTCTCGGTGTAAACAAGGAATAAATCAGAAACGGGAGCAAACCTCCACTGTAACCTCGAGTTGATGTTAACATTATCGGCCTGTTCGTTATACTGAATAAAATTAGTCCAGAATATTTTCTCGGTGAATGTCAGATCAATTCGTGGCCCTACCAGCCAAAACGCTCCACTTGGGTAGGGATCAGGCAAATCGATTTTGTTGTAGGTGTAATTCATTGCCAAACTAAAAATGGGCTTAATCCGGTAACGAAAAGTTCCCGATACATTTGTGGCATTTCCATTGTAAAAACCTCCGTATCCCGCACGGATATCGAATGAAAAATCCTTTCTGCTATTTGATGAATAACTGGTATTTATTGCATTCCAGGTATATTCCGATTCCGATGGCAAAGGTTCCGTGCCCTCTTTAAACTGCCTTGTCGGATCAAAATCATCAAACAATTTTACATAAATATTTTGCCACTCAACATCTAAACGGCTTGAATTTAAAAAGTTTATTCTGTAACCCGTTTCCATTTCTTTGTCGGTAAATTCCCAATTTGTGTCGAGGAAGTAATCCGCCCGAAAAGTTGGGCCATGTGTGCTAATTATTTTGCTTTCGGGATAAAAACTGTAGCGCACATACGGGCCAAAGGTAAAGTAGCCAGTACGCGGAAAGAAGCCCATTTCGGCATTAAAGTTTTCGGCCACATATTCATGCGTCCAAAATGCCATAATTTTTCGGGTATTGTACCGAACATTTGTTCCGTGCGCCCAGTGTTTTGAGGTATGAACAGGATCATCAGAATTAAAATAGTAGAAACTGCCATCCCATTTATCGTCGGCCGACAAGAGGTTGTATTGCAAACCATATACGCGGTTGTATTCATTTTGATCTCCGAAATCAAATCCGTCATCCTGGTCTTTTGAGAAGTTAATGCCCTGCTTCATGGCCACAATACCGGAAATGTTCGATCGGCCGAAAAGCTGTTTTTTAAACGTCGCAACGGTATAATTATAAGCCGGTGTATCATCAAAGCCATCATTCATCTGGTGTTTGGTTTGGGCATTTAGCAGGCCCACGCGCATGCCCTCTCCTACCTGTCCGCTTAAACGTGCTCCAAAAATCATGGGCGACGATAAACCAATACGGCGCGAGAAAAACACCTGCGACTGCCGGAATCCAAAATCGCTGAAAAGGTCGCTGTTTTCGATAAAGAACTGGCGTCGCTCGGGATAAAACAACTCGAAACGGGTAACATTGGTCTGCTGGCGGTCGACTTCAACTGTTGAAAAATCGGGATTTAAGGTCAGGTCGAGATTTAAAGAAGTTGACAAAGCTACTTTTCCGTCGAAACCTGCATTCCAGTCCCAGCCAATATTGTCATTAACCGAAAGATCCTTTTGAGTTGCAGAGCCCGAAACATAAGGAATAATACTAATGTTAGAGCCAGCTTCAGGCGGCGTACCATCCCATTTCAGCTCTCCTGAATACGTTAATGATGTTGGCTGATATTGCCTTTTAACTTTGGTCCAGGTAGAGCGTTCGTTTCTTTTCAAATCATTTCGAACAAACTGTATATTCCAGTTGCTGATATCATCGGCATACCGAATTGATTTAAACGGAATTTTTATTTCGGCTGTCCATCCCTCATCCGTTTTTTTTGTTTTTGAGTACCACACATTATCCCACGAATCGGAAACAGCCATAAAACCACCGCCGCCACCGGTAACTACACCTTCCATTTGCACCCCCAAAGGTGTAATGGTAAATGCATAACCATTTGTGAGGTCGTCGAAAGGATCGATAACCAACATTAAATAGTCGTTGTTTCGTTCACTGTAATCCCTTCTCAACGATTCAACTACGTAGTTTCCCGGCAACTCATCAAAACAGGTTACTCCCACATACAGGTTGTTATCATCATAAAGTATACTGGCTTCGGTTTTTGAAAATGCGGTTGTATCGTCAATCGGATACTGCCTGTGAAAATCCTTTGCTTTGTCGGCTGTTTGCCACACCGCCTCATTTAGCAGACCATCAATGGTAATATCCGCATCGGTTTTTGTAATTTCCAGTGTCTTCTCCGGAATACGTTTTCCCTTTGTTCGTGAAATTAGTGATAGTTCAAATCGATCTTGTGCACTTCCCTCGAAAATCGAGATCATCCCCAATAAAAGAATAAGCAATCCGCCTAATCCGTAAGTCTTAGTTCGGTTCATTTGGTTTTTTTAGCTAGGAAGCTCTTCACTTACTTCCTGTTTATTTTAAAATATTTTGTTGCGGTTTATCCTTTGCACATTTATATCAGCTATAAATGAACAAGCAGTTAGATGGCCAAAATATCAGAAGGTTTAATTAAATCATAACTGAAGCGATGAATAAAAGATTCAGCGGGATGAATCAGTAGTTTCAGTACGTATTAAGATTATCGCTTACAAAACCTACAGCTTGTTAAGGTGTTGAAACATAACCTGAGTTGGAAGGCTGGCTGATCGATATAAAAAGGTGGTAGAACAAAGATCCTGTACTGGCGCTTGAAGCATGACCAAACAAGTAATATTAAAAGTATTCCGGCCTCTACCGGGCCGGAACACCCTCCCCTAAGCAAACAGGGTTTACTATGAAAAAAATTGCCTACAAAGCCTTTGCCATGAAGCTTTTATTATACGAGTTAAACTGGCATAAAGTTGTCGCCCGGCTTGTGGTTTAAAACAAAAAAGCGGGCCCTGGAAAACCAGAGTCCGCTTATCTATTTAGCGTAAATATGTTTACTGTTTTACACGTTCGCTGTATGAACGGTCGGCAGTGCTTACGCGAATTACGTCGCCTTCGTTAATAAACATTGGCACCATAACTTCAGCACCGGTTTCAACAGTCGCCGGTTTCAAAGCTGTTGAGCTGGCTGTGTTACCTTTTTCACCTACAATTGTTTGGGTTACTGTTAACTCAACTTTGTCGGGCATTTCTGCTGTTAAAGGCAATTCTTCTTCGGCATGAAACTGAATTTCAATGATTTGTCCTTCTTT
>NZ_JBFHGM010000339.1:0-4908 GCF_041583095.1 Draconibacterium sp. | reverse complement strand
GAAGGAAAATACAGAAAAGCACAATCTTTGAACCAAAAATATTTTAAAATAGCCCGCTATTCTTTCAATATTTTTAATCCAAATCTTGCACATTTCTGTATTTCTGAGGTTAATATTTTGAATCGAACTCAGGTTATTACCAAAGTGACTTTCAACAAAAAAAGCCATCCGTATAAAACGAATGGCTCCCTGAGTTGATTGATAATAAATTAAAATTATTTCTTCTTAATGTCCCTAAATGTCGCTCCTTGTGCATGAACCGTGTTAACCGCACGACCTGATGGATCGGCATTTCCCTGGAACGAAGCATCCCACTCAAGAGCAGCAGCCGTACTACATGCAATTGAAGCCTCAGAAGGCACACAAGCTGCAGCCGCATCCGACGGGAAGTGTTCGCTGTAAATTTCGCGGTACACATATTCTTCTTTGTTTCGTGGTGGGTTTACCGGGAAACGATATTTCGCATTTTCCATCATTTCGTCGCTCACCTTGTCTTCTGCAATTTGTTTCAGCGTGTCAATCCAGCCATAGCCAACACCGTCAGAGAATTGCTCTTTCTGGCGCCATGCCACTTCTTCGGGCAGGTATTTGGCAAATCCTTCACGCAGACAATGTTTTTCCATTTTACCGTCTTTGGCCATTTTGGCCTCCGGGTTAAAACGCATTGCCACGTCAACAAATTCTTTATCAAGGAATGGTACACGACCTTCAACGCCCCATGCAGCCAACGATTTATTGGCACGCAGACAGTCGTACAAATTCAGTCGGCTTACTTTTCGCACACTTTCTTTGTGGAATTCTTCGGCATTTGGTGCTTTGTGGAAATACAGGTAACCTCCAAAAATTTCATCAGCGCCCTCGCCGGTTAGCACCATTTTAATACCCATCGATTTAATTACACGCGACAACATGTACATGGGTGTTGATGCACGAACGGTAGTTACATCGTATGTTTCGATATGGTAAATTACATCACGGATAGCATCCAAACCTTCCTGGATGGTATAATTAATTTCGTGGTGAACCGTTCCGATATGATCGGCAACTTTACGCGCAGCAGCCAAATCGGGCGAGCCATCCAAACCAATTACAAACGAGTGCAACTGTGGCCACCAGGCGTCTTTTTCGCCACCGTCCTCAATACGTTTTGATGAGAATTTTTTTGCCAGCGCCGATGTAATCGACGAGTCTAAACCACCCGAAAGCAGCACTCCGTATGGCACATCCGACATCAACTGACGCTGTACAGCATCTTCCAGAGCTTGCGACAACTCTTCAACACTTGCCGGATTATCTTTAACATTGTCAAATTCCTCCCACTCGCGAACATACCATTTTTTAAGTTCGCCATCCTTGCTGTATAAATAATGGCCCGGAGGAAATTCCTCTATCTTGGTACAAAATCCTTCCAACGATTTTAATTCGGATGCTACATAGTAGTTCCCCCACTTGTCCCATCCCTGGTACAACGGAATAATACCGATATGGTCGCGACCAATCAGATAGGAATCGTTTACCTCGTCGTAAAGGGCAAAAGCAAAAATACCGTTCATCTCGTCCAGGAATTTTTCCTTTTTGTCGTTATACAGGGCTAAAATTACCTCACAGTCTGATTTGGTTAAGAATTCGTATTTCCCTTCGTAACGTTTACGAATTTCACGGTGATTATAAATTTCTCCGTTAACACCCAAAATAAGATTTCCATCTTTACTATATAAAGGTTGTCCACCCGACTCCGGGTCAACTATTGAAAGACGCTCGTGAGCTATTATCGCTTTTTCGCCACAATAAATACCCGACCAGTCCGGTCCGCGGTGACGAACTTTTTTACTCATCATCAGCACCTGAGGGCGGAGGTCCTCAGCTTTAACTTTTAAATCAAATGCTCCAACAATTCCACACATATTCGTAAATTTTCTTAGCTGTCAAATATTTTGTGTCAAAAATAATCACTTTGTCAATACTGCAAAATTATTATTGACAAATTTCTACTTAAATTAACATTTAGCTATCTTTTTAGGACTTTAATAGCAATTAATAAAACATTTTAATAATCTTATATTACACAATCACCCCCTTCTCGACAAGGCATGTTCTTCATGTTTTATTTCTTTTTTCGTTTACCCCCTAAAAAATGACAGCATAGCGATTAAAAAAAGTATATATTTCCACAACACACCCTAACAGGGATCACAGATAAAAAGTTTTAACCAACACCCCTGTATTAATCAAACTGTTAACAAATCGGCAACATTTATGACAATTCAATTGCAGGTAAGTAGCAATATTTTCGAATATGTAAGAAAATCACGTCGTTTTAGCCCGATATATTATTGACCAAGCGTGTAGAATTCGTTGATTTGCAGCTATAAAAACCGAATTTGTATGTTGTCTCCAACCTGCTCAAAATTGTATGCTCCCCCGCGCAGAAGTTCGCATTTACGTTTTTCGGTCTCGTTTTTTAGGTTGGCAAAAATCGTTGCAGCATCCTTTGCAATACAATCTTCATGAAAGTAACAATGTAGTTTATCGGTACTTTTTTCGTTAAACTGTATAATAAATGCGCCATGCTCCGGAAAAACAAGATCTTCGTAGGCATAGCTAATATCTAATCCGGTTGCTTCGTTTACAATTTGCCTAACGGCTTCCAGGTCTCTGTAATTCATAGTATAAATTTTTTGTCCGAATACGGCTGCTCCGTTTTTCGGGTTCATTAAATAATTATAGGGATAAAAACCACATGCGTATCTGCTGATACACTTCGGCCTGCTCGTAGGTTTGGCATTTTACCAGCTGCATATTTATGGCATCGTCGAACTCTACCTCGGTAAAACCTTTTTCTTCCAGCAGGCTCTCTCTCGACGGGGCCCGGTAACAAGCTTTCCGAAAATCGCTTTCGGAAGTTGCCCGTTTTACAAATGTTATTGCTTTATCGATTGCCATAAGCCACTAGTTTTTACACGATGTTGAACTGCATGAATTACAACCACTCTCGCAGCCCCACAATTCGCGTGCTGCCTGCGAGGTAAACGATTCCAGCTGGTTTTGGGTAAAAAAGCTGATGTTTTCCTGTACATTTCGGCCACGTGCTTTTAATACTGAAAAACCATTTCGGGTAAAAATTTGCAAAACCATGGGTGGAATATATCCGCTGATAATGGTATTTATTTGCAAACGTTTTAACTCGTGGGTAAGATCGCCCGGATTGGGACTAATTTCGGCAGTCTCTTTCCACTCAAACGCTTTCGACTCCGAATCGTAGATACACACCAATTTTGCATTATGAAAACCACGCGCGATTTTCTCACTTCCTGTTTCTTTTCCGGCAACGGGTAATAGCACTCTCATATCCTGCACATTTAAATTGTTTGGCATGAACCGGGCAAATGAAATACCAAAAAAAACAGATTGCTGGAAACCAGCGATTTGAAAAAAACAATACACAGTTAAACATTTCTTTTTTGTAAGAAAAATGTGGCGATCCTACAAAAATGTAGTGTTTTCTGCTCCCATAAGCTTTGCTAAAAGAAAGTTTGTGGCGACATTCATTTTTGCCCCATCCACAGAAATGACACAATTGAAATTTGATTAATTTTATTGAAGAAGATTTGAAGTATGAAAAAACATGTAATTGTAACCGGAGGCGCCCAGGGAATCGGCAAACACCTGGCTCTTGATTTACTGAATAACAACTACGCAGTATCGGTTTTTGAAATTGACGAAGAAGCAATTGCTGAATTTCGCGAGGAATTTACCGATGAAACCGTACAGGTTTATCATGTAGATGTGGCCGATGAGAAATCGGTTGAGGCAGCGGTGCAGAAATCGGCGAAACAGCACGGAAATATTTATGCGCTGGTAAACAATGCGGCAATTAGCATCGACAAACCATTGGAGGAACTTTCCTTCGGGGAGTGGAACAAAGTAATTGGCACCAATCTTTCCGGTGCTTTTTTGTGCTCGAAATATGTAACACCGTTTATGAAACCATACGGTGGGAGAATTATAAACATGGCCTCAACGCGTGCTCTACAGTCCGAACCTGACACAGAGGCCTACTCGGCAAGCAAAGGCGGAATTCTTGCACTTACCCACGCATTGGCTACAAGTCTTGGCCCGCAGATAAAAGTTAACGCCATCAGCCCCGGATGGATTGATGTATCGGCAGCTAAAAAACCCTCCCTTGCTCATCAGGAAAAACTAACAAAAGAAGACCACGCACAACACCCTGCAGGGCGCGTTGGCAAAGCAGAAGATATTGCCGGCATGGTTATTTTCCTGCTAAAGAAGGAGAACGACTTTATTACCGGACAGAATTTTGTAATTGACGGAGGAATGACCAAAAAGATGATTTACGTGTAATCTTATCATTTTCCAGATTGTCGAGGATTGATTGTTTGGCTTTATTAATGAAAAACTCAGGCATAAGGCTCTATTCATTTTGCTTTTCGAACGTATCACAATCGCCGAAACACCCAACTTTGTGCTACAAAACAAGTTCGAACCTATGGAATCTAATCTCAAAGAATGAGTTAATGAGTTCGTTTCAAAGAGTAGTCTCCAAAAGATTTTTCTATATCCAGCAGATTTACAAGCATTTCATCATCGCGAATAGTGCCTTTAACTTCCAGTATTTTACCCGATTTTGTTTGAAAGGTAAAACAGAATTGATGTCCTGACATTCTGAGATTATCGACTTTGTAATGCTCACCGCTTGCATTCTGAAAAATAACAGCGGTAACGGCATTGCCTTCCACTTCAAAGTTTATTAACCCGAGTTCGATTTTTAACTGTTTAAATGTCAATAACTTGCAGAAATAAAACCTGAAAATATTCTTGGAAATAAAAAAGGATTTTGCTAATTTAAGAGTCTGACAAACAAATAATTAGAAGCAAAATCCATGCATT
>NZ_JBFHGM010000338.1:0-4912 GCF_041583095.1 Draconibacterium sp. | reverse complement strand
GGGTAGTAGTAGGACTTTCAGGTGGTGTTGATTCGAGTGTAGCAGCCTGGCTGTTAAAGGAGCAGGGGCACGAGGTGATCGGGTTGTTTATGATTAACTACCGCGAACGCGAAGGTGTGCTTACCAGTTCGTGTACGTGGGAAGAAGACTCGCTGATTGCCAAAATGGTGGCCAAAAAGCTCGATATCCCGTTTCATATTGTCGATTTGAGCGAGGATTACAAAAAACGCGTGGTGGATTATATGTTTGCCGAATACCAGGCCGGACGTACGCCAAACCCCGATGTGCTGTGTAACCGCGAGATTAAATTCGACACTTTTATGGAAGAAGCCCTGAAGTTTGATGCCGATTTTGTGGCAACAGGGCATTATTGCCGGAAAAGCGAGGTGGAAGTGGACGGAGAAACGATTCACCAGTTGCTGGCGGGTAAAGATCCGAATAAAGACCAGAGTTATTTCCTGTGTCAGCTGAACCAGAAGCAGCTCTCAAAAGCCATGTTTCCGGTAGGCGAGTTGTTAAAGCCTGAAGTACGCGAAATTGCGCGAAAGCAAAACCTGCCAACTGCCGAGCGTAAAGATTCGCAGGGTATTTGTTTTGTTGGTAAGGTTGACCTGCCCACCTTTTTGCAGCAGCAACTGGAACCCAAAGTGGGTAACGTTATCGAAATTCCGGCCCAATTCATGGAAAAGAAAAAGCAAGTAGAGGTTTCGGAAGAAAACTACAAAAAGCTGTGTTTTCAGTTTCCGTATAAACCGTGGAATGGCGAAGTAATTGGCGAACATCAGGGCGCACATTTTTATACCGTTGGGCAACGTAAAGGGCTGAATATTGGTGGCCGTAAAGAGCCGCTTTTTGTTATTGGCACCGATGTAAAACGCAATATAATTTATGTGGGCGAGGGCTTTGAACATCCCGGACTGTACCGCAAAGGTTTGTTCGTTGCTACAGAAAACATGCACTGGATACGCCCCGATCAGAAGATGGAAGTTGGCGAGAAACGCGATTTTGATATCCGCATTCGTTATCGTCAGCCACTGGAAAAAGGAACGATACACATGAAAGAAGATGGTGCCTGGTTTTTGTTCGAAAACGAACAACGGGGAATCACTTCCGGGCAATTTGCTGCCTGGTATTTGGATGATGAACTGATCGGATCGGGAGTGATCTTATGAGATAAAAGAGTTGAAGGACTGAAGGACTGAAGGATTGAGGGATTGAAGGGAAGGAATGCTTAAATGCGATAATGCTTTAATGATGATCCAGCATCAAGAATCCAAAATAGAGCATCCGGCATCCAGGATCGAGTATCCAGTTTTCAACATCAGGAATCCGTTCTGCTGTTTTTACAGACTTTATACTAAATTTGAATAAAAATTAATTCCAAATGATAAAATCAATGACCGGCTTCGGTAAAGCCGAATTCGAGGTAAACAACAAAAAGATTACCATTGAAATTAAATCGCTAAACAGTAAACAAATCGATATTAACACCCGGACTCCCGCTTTGTATCGCGAAAAAGATATTATTATTCGTAAAGCGATTGCCGAAAAACTGGTGCGCGGGAAAGTTGATTTTAACATATACGTGGAAAACCTGGGCGACGAAACCAACTCGAAAATTAACGAGCCCATTCTGAAAGGTTATTACAATCAACTGAATGAGATCAGCAAAGAACTGGGATTGGCTGTTGACCAAAGTACGTTGCAGGCGGCTATGCGTTTGCCCGATGTGGTAAAAACCGAATACGAAACACTCGACGAATCAGAATGGGGAACCATATACTCGAATATTCTGGCAGCGCTTGAGGACATAAATTCTTTTCGTGAAAAAGAAGGGAATGCACTTGAGTCTGATATTCTTGGCAATGTGGAGAACATCAGTAGTTTGTTAAAACAGGTTGAGCCGTTCGAGAAACAGCGTATTGATGCCCTGAAAGTTCGTTTGACCGATAATCTGGAAGCGCTGAAAATGAATGGCAATATAGATGAAAACCGTTTTGAGCAGGAACTGATCTTTTACCTTGAAAAACTGGATATTAACGAGGAGAAAGTTCGTTTGGCCAACCATTGCGAGTATTTCTTCGAAACCGCAAAACAAAACGGTGCATCGGGTAAAAAACTTGGTTTTATATCGCAGGAAATCGGTCGCGAAATCAACACCATCGGATCAAAAGCCAACGAAACCAATATTCAGCGTATCGTGGTGCAGATGAAAGACCATCTGGAGCGCGTAAAAGAACAATTGTTAAACGTTTTGTAACAAGGCAAAAGTTAAAAGATCTCGTAGCTAGCAGCTCGAAGCTAAATAATAATGAAGGGAAAATTAATCATATTTTCGGCTCCATCGGGAGCCGGTAAAACCACCATAGTAAAACATTTATTACAGCAAGGTTTCGATCTTGAATTTTCGATATCGGCCACCAGCCGTGAACCACGCCACACCGAAACACACGGTAAAGATTATTACTTTTTATCGGGTGAGGAGTTTTTGGCAAAAGTGGAAAACGACGAGTTTCTGGAGTGGGAAGAAGTGTACAAAGGAACCAATTACCGAACGCTGAAAAGCGAAGTGGAACGTATTCGCGAGCAAGGCAAAAATGTGGTTTTTGATGTAGATGTTGTTGGTGGTCTGAACATTAAAAAATACTATGGCGATGAGGCACTGGCTGTTTTTGTGCAGCCTCCGTCGGTGGAAGAGTTGCGTAACCGCCTGGTTGGCCGATCAACCGATAGCGAAGAAAAAATTGCCATGCGCGTAGCCAAAGCCGAGCACGAATTGAGTTTTGCCCCGCAGTTTGATGTGGTGATTATAAACGACAAGCTGGAAGATGCTTTTGTGGAGGCTGAAAAAATTATCACGGAATTTCTGAGAAAGTAAAAATATCCAATAATGAATGTTCAATGTAGAATTTCTAAATTTGGATATTGATTATTGAGTATTTAGCGTTGGGAGTTTTAAAAAGATATGAATAACCTGGTTACCGACATACTCGCACCCAAAACCAATCTGAAATTAACGATTGGGCTTTACTTTGGTAGCTACAATCCAATTCACATCGGTCATTTGGCTATTGCCAATTATATGGTGGAATACACCGATGTCGATCAGCTGTGGTTTGTGGTGTCGCCGCATAATCCGCTAAAAAAGAAAAACAATCTGTTGGATGATTACCAGCGTTTGGAGCTGGTGCACCGTGCTGTTGAAGGCGACGATCGGTTTCGGGCTTCAAATATCGAATTTAGTCTGCCAAAACCCAGTTATACGGTCGACACATTGGCTTATTTAAAAGAACAGCACCCGAACTATCATTTTAAAATATTGATGGGCTCGGACAATCTCGAAAACTTTCATAAGTGGAAAAATTACGAAACCATACTCGGTGATTACGGAATAATAGTTTATCCGCGCCCCGGTTTTGATCCGGATAACGTACAGGTGGAGAAAAACATCACAATAGCCAAAGATGCTCCGTTAATGGAAATTTCATCTTCGTTTATCCGTAAAGCCATAAAAGAAGGTAAGGATGTGCGACATTTTCTTCCGCAAAAAAGCTGGGAGTACCTGGAGGAAATGAATTTCTATCGCTAGCAATTTTCTCCCTTTCTAAATCACTCCTTCGCGAACGCAACGTGCAATCAATTCGGTGGTGTTGTTACAATCGGTTTTTTTCAGGATATTTTTTTTGTGGGTGTTAATGGTGTGTGGCGAAATATTTAGTATTTCTGCTATTTCTCCAAATGTTTTTCCTTTGGCAATGTTGCCCAGAATTTCTTTTTCGCGCGAAGTGAAAAGCGTGTGATAATCGAGCTTTACCGGATAAAAATCGTCATCGGTTGACAGCGAATAGTACGATGGAAGCCCATCTCCGATAAACGATATTTTATGGTCAATCTCCATATTCAGGTGAGTAACATCGGTGTGAATACCTAATACCTGTTGTACTTTGCCGTCCTCTGAAAGTGTGAGAGCTTTTGACTGCTGTAATATGGTTTTGTAATTTCCATTGGCATGACGCAGACGTAAAAGATAAACCACTTTGTATTTTAATATTTCTTCTTTTGCAATTCGGTTAAGCGTAAATTCTACTGCTTTTGCTTCCTTGCGTGACATTTGCTCCTGATCCTCGGGGTGCACCAGCTCAAACAATCGTTCAAGGCTCCAGTCTTTAGTGTTTACTCCTAAGACTGTTTCTATCCGTGAATCAACGTAATCCATTTCAAGGGTTTCGAAGTTCATGATGTAGTAATAGAAGCTTCCGGGAGTAAAGAAATTTACTACTTGTTCAATGATGTTTAGGTACAATTCCGATTTAACCGGGTGTTTAATTTTGTTGGCCTCCCATGCTTGTTTTATTCTGTTTAAACTTGTATTGTCCATGTTTTTCTGTGACTTTCAAAAAATCTTAAGCCTTCTCAAGGTACGGAAAAATACCCAATATTGGGTATTTACTTTTTGGCTTTACTACTATAACTTGCAAAAGCTTTAAAAAAAAGCAAAAAACAAGAATTAAGACGTTCTCCGGTCACACGAAATTTATAAAAGCAGGATTCCAGGCTCCTGCTTTTTTTTCTGAAAGTCCTCATCATTTTATGTGTATTGCCGTTTGAGTTTCGTCCGGGAAAACCATCTGGCTTCGATCTGCTTTCTTCATCGGACGATTTCCCTTTGGTCATTTCATCCCGGCGCTACGCACCGGATTATTCACAGTAAACGCTTCCCGCGTCATAAAATCTTGCAATTGCAACCTTGCAGGTCAATAAACTCGTCTAAACTTTGTAATTCAGTTCAATATCCCGAAGGGATAAAATGTGACTAACCCCGGGTGAAACCCGGGGTTGATGTGCGGTAATTTAAAGGCGCAATCAGTAAGCTATTCATCGCACAATCGTTGTGTGCGCCTTGTAATCCGGC
>NZ_JBFHGM010000337.1:0-4975 GCF_041583095.1 Draconibacterium sp. | reverse complement strand
GCGGTAGTTAATCATAAACAACCCGATCACCTCGTGCCCCTGCTCCTTTAACAGCCAGGCTGCTACACTCGAATCAACACCACCTGAAAGTCCTACTACTACCCTGCTCATTTATACATTTTTAGGGCGGCAAAAATACAATGAAAAAGTGGAAAGGCAAAAGGAAGGGTTAGCGATTAAGGATTAGATAGTAATTGAGGGAATTGGTAAATGAGTGATTGAGTGAATAAGGAAGTAAAAAAGATTGCTGAATGATGATTAATGATTTGTGAAACGGTTGGCGCATGTTGCGGGGTGGAAATCGGAGAGCGTCAGTGTCCGGTAGGACATGACGGTCAGGAAAGGAACAGAGACAACGCGCCGCACCGACCCCTTCATGCAATTTGTAAGCAGTTGTTATTCTTGGGAATAGCGTCGGAGAACAAGCCAATTTGAGGTTTTCTCTTGTGCAGCGTAAAGTTCAATGTATTCGACAATTTTGGTTTTATGTTTTAAAAAATAACAGATTTTTTGTAATAACCTTAGCTTTGGGAGTACTCCCAAAGGCAATGTTCAATAAACTGTGTCAAATATTCAAATCACCTCCATTTATTGTGTTTTTCGTTATTCATCATTGGTTATTTGTTATTGAATATTCTTCTTGCTCTTCCAAAATTTATATTTATGTATAAAGGGTCGTTACGAAATAGGGAGTGGGACGTGGGTAAGTCGAAATTGTTGCAAAACCAAATCTTATTCTCCTGAAAAACAACACAATGAATCACAACAATTACCCTTTTGTGATACTTCTGTGATAAAACCAAACTACCTTTCGGCTGTTCAACTTAGAAAACTTTATCATGGAAAAAGCATTGATCATTGAAGACGATAAGGATATTTCCGAATTGGTTGCCATTCATCTAAGCGATATGGACCTGGAAGTTGATAAAGCTTTCGACGGAAAAGACGGTTTAATGAAAGCGCTGAACAACCCCTACCGCTTTATTTTGCTCGATCTCCGGCTTCCGCTGCTCGACGGTTTTGAGATTTGTAAACGGCTACGAATGGAAAAGGTAAATACACCGATATTAATGCTGACTTCCAAATCGGAAGAGATCGACAAAGTACTTGGACTTGAAATGGGCGCCGACGATTATATCTCGAAACCCTTTGGTATTCGCGAATTACTGGCACGTATAAAAGCGGTGCTCCGGCGTTACGATTCAGCACAGACAAGTAGTGAAACGGAAGAAAAAGAACTTCGTTTCGATGATCTGTACATCAATGTAGGCATGCGTATTGTTGAATTAAACGGGAACCGGATTGAGCTTTCGCCAAAAGAATTCGACCTGTTGATTCACCTGGCATCGCACCCCGGACGAACGTATACGCGCATGCAGTTGCTTAACCAGATTTGGGGCTACGAGTTTGATGGATTTGAACATACCGTTAACTCGCATATTAACCGTTTACGTTCGAAGATAGAGACCAATATGAACGAGCCGCAATATATACTTACCACCTGGGGAGTCGGATACAAATTCAGAGAAAATTAAAAGCAAAACATTATGAGGACAAAGATATTTAACCGATTATACCTACAAGTGTCAGCCATATTTTTGCTGGTGCTTTTTATGTTTACGGCCATTGCGCTGTATATTTCGGTGCAATCGTCGGCCAAATATTCGGTAGAGGTGAACCAGCGCCTGAATCGTAACCTGGCAACCAGCACTGTGGAAGTTATTCAGCCGCTGATGAAGGACGACATTGCCAGCGACGAGGCCATTGCCGACATCATGCACTCAATGATGGTGATCAACCCGATTGTTGAAGTGTATTTGCTCGATCCGCAAGGACAGATACTGAATTACGTGGCACCTGAAAAAGTAGTAAAACTTGAGCGTGTGAACCTGGAACCGATCAGGGAATTTATTGCCGACCCGGATCACAGTATAATTTATGGCGACGATCCGCGGAATCCGGGCGAGTTTAAAACATTCTCGGCCGCCACCATTACCGAAGACGGTGTATTAAAAGGGTACATTTATATTGTATTGGCCAGCCAGGAATATGTTTCGGCGGCACAAACCGTAATCGGCAGTTATATCCTGGGCCTGTCCATCCGCTCGGTTATCATTATTCTCATCATTTCGGCGCTGGTGGGTTTGCTCGCCATTTGGGGTATTACCAAAAAACTAAACCCGATCATCGATGGAATTCAGGAATTTAAAAAGGGGAACCTGGCATCGCGGATTGCGGTGAAAAGCGAAGGAGAACTCGACCGGATTGCTTTGGTTTTTAACCAGATGGCCAACACCATCGAGCAAAACATCCGCGAATTGGAAGGCGTTGATAACCTTCGGAGGGAGTTGATCAGCAATGTATCGCACGATTTGCGTACGCCGGTGGCTTCCATCCAGGGATATGCCGAAACGCTGATACTAAAACAGGATAATATTTCGGATGAAGAACGGAATAAGTACCATCAAATCATTTTTAAAAGTTGTGGCCGTTTGCAGCGACTGGTGGAGGAACTGTTTGAATTGTCGAAACTGGAAACCAACCAGATAGAACTGCATACCGAGCCATTTTCCATTTCGGAACTGGTGTACGATATTGTGAATAAATACCGTATCCTCTCGCAAAAGAAAGGCATTAATATCGACACGGTAATTGCCAAAAATGTTCCGGTGGTAGAAGCTGATATTTCGCTAATCAACCGGGTGTTGCAAAACCTCATCGATAATGCCATGAAATTTTGCCGCGAGGGCGACAGTATCCTCATTGAAATTGACACCAAAGAACCTGAAAGAGTGGAAGTCCGTGTTGTTGATTCCGGGCCGGGGATTAAACAGGAAGATCTGCCGAACGTTTTTCAGCGTTACTTTAAAGGACGTAACGACGAGAACAGCACCGGGCTCGGGCTGGCCATCGTTAAAAAGATCATCGACCTGCACCATTCAAACATCCGGGTACAAAGCCAGTACGGAAAAGGAGCTAAATTTATCTTCGATCTGCCTAAGGCGTTTTCGGCATAATTAAAATCAAATAATATTCAGAAGAACTTATCGAAGGGCCGATCCATATGCGGCGCATAGCAGGGCACATTTTCAATAGAATTAGCGATTGCGCCTATTTTCAATTGGTCTTATTCTCCCCGGGCCACACTCTCCGCCGTCCGGCGTTTCGTTTTGCCCGGGGCAGAGTAATTCAACGAATTACGCCGCCCCGGGTTATGGATAATGAGTATTGAATCGTCCGGCGAAGAAAGATGATCGAAGCTCTTGGTTTTCCCGGACGAAAATGAGCTAAAACATTTTTAAATTGCGACAAGAGTGGATCCTCTATTTGACTTAATTCACAACCTCCTAAAACCCAAATCCCCACCAATCACAGAACCCTGAAAAAAGTTTATAAAAGCTTGAAATTCTTGTGACTTTGCTGTGATACTTTCTTCGGAATTTTGATGTGAGTTAACATTAAAATCTAAAAAAAATGAAAGCATTAAAATTTACAATGGTCGCAGCTTTGGCTGTAATCCTTTTTACAAGTTGCGAGAAAGACGAAATGATGGAACCGGAAACAAAAAGCGGTATGTTACCCGATGTGGTTCCTGCAAAAATGTACACGATAACGGTTGAAAACGTTTCTGTACCCTACCACTATTTTGAGGCAGGAGCCGAGTTTGGCGTTACCGGCGGCGATGCAGCTCCTCCGGCACATCCCGGCGAAACCATTACGGTTCATTTTCATGCCGGACCAAGTCACAAATTATCATTTGCCTCCATGTATGGCGCATCAAACGACTGGTTTTATGCTCCGGGCGACGATGGAATTGAACTATTCCCCGGAGGAACGGCACTGGAGGGCGACATTACAAGTATGATCTATTTATGGGATGCAGGAACAGAGGTTGACGGATCGACAACCGACAAAGAGGAAAGTAATCCGATCGACATGGTTTCAACAACAGAAGAAAATATTCAGGTGCTTCTTGAATACAACGGAGAAAGCATGTTTACACTAACAATCAATGTGCTTCCCGGATCGGCAACACCACTTTCGCCTACTGCCTGGGTGGTTCATTCAATGGATCAGCACCCGATTTTTATGGAAGGCGAACTGGATTACGGAATGGGACTGGAAGCTTTGGCAGAAACCGGAAATGCCGGCCCCTTGGGCGAATACCTGGAAATGCATAGCGGTTATGTATCGCCTGTGGCACCCGTACTTTGGGCGGTACACGCAAAAGATGAAATGCCCATCTTTACCAACAACACAGCCTACCGTGGCGAAGGATTGGAGCTATTGGCCGAAACCGGAAATCCGGGAGATCTGGCAGCCAGCCTGATTGGAATGGGATATCACGCAGGTGCTTACGCTGTTCCTGACGGGAAAAACAGTGCAGGTCCGCTTTTCCCCGGCGATAAATACACCTTTAGTATTGATGCCCAGCCGAACCAGTACCTGAGTATTGCCAGCATGTTGGGCAACTCCAACGATATTTTCTTTGCCTTTGGCGACAGTGGTATTAAGTTGAACTTTGGAAACGATGCCCAGGACATTACCCACGAACTGATGTTGTGGGATGCCGGAACGGAAGTAAATGAATACCCGGGAACAAAATCGATGGATGAAGATGAAGGCGGCGTAGTTCGTTTGCTCGACGACGGTTTCATGTATCCTGACGTAAATAAAATTATAAAGGTAACAATTCGTAAAAGTAAATAAGAGCGAGGGAAAATGTGAGTAAAGAATCCGCCGGTGAATGCCGGTGGATTTTTTTATTGCCTTTTTAAATGGTTCCTGCTGAAACAATACATCTGGCGTCTCGGAAAAACCTACATCAAAAAGAATTAACCCGAGTTCGATTTTTAACTGTTTAAATGTCAATAACTTGCAGAAATAAAACCTGAAAATATTCTTGGAAATAAAAAAGGATTTTGCTAATTTAAGAGTCTGACAAACAAATAATTAGAAGCAAAATCCATGCATT
>NZ_JBFHGM010000336.1:0-5029 GCF_041583095.1 Draconibacterium sp. | reverse complement strand
ATCAATTCGGCTTCCACCTCCGACTCCCATTTATATACTTTCTGCAGTTTTGCCGAAAACTCTTTTAAACCGATTTCCTCAAAAACTTCCTTTTTAAGTGCTTGTTCCAAAGTCTCACCTGCCGAAATGTGACCGCCAACAGCGGTATCCCATTTTCCGGGTTGGATGATTTTATTGGCAGGACGTTTTTGAATAAGGATCGCACCTTTATTATTCAGCACATGCAAATGTACCACCGGATGTAACAACTTGCTTCCGTTGTGCACCTGGCTGCGTGGCGCCTGACCGGTAACCTTTCCCTGTTCATCAACCAGCGGCACCCACTCTTCGTTTGTAAGCGCTTTTTGTTTCTGCTTCTGACGCAAAAATTCATAAAAAAAATAAACACCAAAAATGATGTAGAATAATCCGCCACTGATAAAAGCCCAGGCTTCTTTGCTCATAAAAAAGGCCGAATAAAACACCAAAACAGTATGCCCCAAAAAGATAAAGAACAGGCTCTTCATACTTTTGCGCATCTGCTGCATTTGGGCGGTATTAAAGGCTACATCTTTCATATAGCGCTGCCCCATCAACCCAACTATATTAACATTTGAGAATGCTGAAATGGCCAGAACAGTCACCAGTATCAATTCGATCAGTCCGGGTTTCAGTTTAAAGAAAATATCGTTATCAAGCAGTATTGAAACGCCACCAAGCGCCACCAACAACAAGGTATCAAAAAGTACAAACTTCTCAAATCGCCTTTCTTTAATGGCTATCCAGGCCATTTCAGCCACACCTACCCCAATAGCAACAAAAAGCCCGATTTTAGTCCCCCATATTTCATCAGCAGCGATGAAAACAAACAGAGGAATAAAACCGGGCAGTAATTTTTTAAATAATTGTGCTCTGTTCATCGCAAACAAAGAGCAAAGGATTATTCTTCTTCGTTGGCAGAAATCTCAAAAGGAATAACCTTGTAAATTTCCACCTCCATTAATACTGTTTGAAAAGCTCCGATAGCATACCCTGAACCTTGCTGACCGTATGCCAGTTCAGAGTTGATTACTAAGTGCGATCTTGTTCCGGGCTGCATATAAAGCAAACCTTCTTCGAGCCCTTTAATTGATCCTCCGGTACCAACGGTAACCTCATAAGGATCGTATCTGTGCCCATCCAAATAACCGTTTGTTTCGTCAACCAATAAACTATCCGGCCCTTCAACCAACGACCACGTAGCATAAAATAGCTGAACACGGTCACCAACTTTTATGGTGTCGCCTTCGCCGGTACCCGGTTCATTAAAATAATAAAGACCAGACGCAGTAGATTCCGCTCCCGGGTGAGCAATTGCCAGGTAATCATCCAATAACGCCAATTCATTATCCCTCATTTTTTGGTAATCAATTCCATCGTTACAGGCAAAAAAGGCAACGACCCCTAACATCAATATAATATATGATACTATTTTCTTCATCTGATCTTTAATTATTTTCTATTGTTTAAAACAGTCTCGTTCAACTTATAATTTGGTGCAAATTTAATTATGTGGTTTGATTTCTACCATATCTACTAAAAAAACTATCGTAGTATTTGGCGGAATACTGCCGGCACCGCTTGCTCCATAACCAAGTTCCGATGGAATAATTAAAAAAGCAGAACCTTCTTCATCAATAAAACGTGTTGCGTCATTCCATCCGTCAATTAATCCTTCGGCACCTAATACATACTCCCAGGTATTATCCCCGGTTGAATCAAATACACTACCATCGATAAACCTTCCGGAATATTTTACCACACAGGTATCTCCGTCCTGAGGGAAAGTGCCGTTTCCGATCGAATCGATAATGTAATAAACACCCATTGCTGTTGTATCAATATCCAGCCCTCTGTTGGTCAGGGTATCAAGATACTCTGCTAACAATGCGTCCTCTTCGGCTTTTGTTGGCGGAATATATGGTTCTGCCTCCTCAATACACGACGCCACTGCTACTCCGATAATAATCGCCAATAAAAATTTTGTAACTAATTTCATTTTTAACATTTTTTAAATAGTTGTTTCCAACAACTGATGCTTATACTCAGGTAAAAGTTGCGCGAACTTTAATAAAGTTTTTTCAAAATTAAGTTCCGATTCACCTCCGGCTGCGTTTAAATGCCCGCCACCATTGAAATGGCTCGACGAAAATTTATTGGCCGGAAAATTTCCTTTTGAGCGAAAAGATGCTTTCACATATTCATCTTTTTCGATAAACAAGGCGCTGAAAACTATATTTTTAATTGATAACGGGTAATTTACAAAACCTTCGGTATCGCCGGGCTGAAAATTAAACCGTTTTAATTCTTCTTTACTAATACTTATTACTGCAGCCCGGTACTCAGGAAAAACCTGCATTTTTTCATTCAGGCAATAGCCGAGTAATTTCATCCGGTCGGCCGAATAGTTATGAAATACCGATGACTGAATGTTATCGGTGTTTATCTCGTAATTCAGCAACCCGGAAACCACTTTAAAAGTGTTTTTCGAGATGTTATGACTAAAACCTCCTGTGTCAGTCAAAATACCGGTATACAAGGCTTCAGCTGCTTTTTGCGACAGGTTTTCATTTAATCCGATAGTTTCAAGTACATCAAAAACCAATTCGGCAGTTGAACTGTACGAAGTTTCGGAAACCATAAAATCGCAAAACTGTGTGGGGTAAGGATGATGATCGATCAATACCTTTTTATTCTCAAATTCAAGAATTTTCTTTTCCAGTTTCCCGGCACGCGAGGCTTCGTTAAAATCCACACAGATCATTGCATCGGCCTGATTGAGCCAGCTTTTAGCTTTCTTTTTGTCTTTATCGTAAATAATTACCGGAACATCTGAAGAAAACCATTTCAAGAACAAGGGATAGTCGTTTGCCGACAGCACTTTAACCTCGTGCCCAAAATCGGCAAGTACCTGCCCCAGTCCCAGCGCCGAACCAATAGCATCGCCGTCCGGATTTTCATGCGGAATAATTACCAGCTTCTTTTTTGAAGTGGCAAGCAATGTCTTAATCGATGTAATAATCTCTATGTCAGTATTTTTCAAAATTCGCAAAAATTAGAATGCGCAAAGATAAAAAATCTTACCTCGCCTGAAAACGCTAATAACCCAAATTTTGTTAATATTGTAAAAGACAAGCTTTTATTACGAGGCTTGAACCAATAAACAGACAATAACTACTAAAACTTTTAAAATGGCTGGTAACAGAACCTTTACAATGATTAAGCCCGGTGCGGTGAGAAAAAACTACGAGGGCGCAATTTTAAAAATGATAAACGATGCCGGTTTTAAAATTCGCGCAATGAAACTCACGCGCATGTCCACTACACAAGCCGGTGCCTTTTACGAAGTTCACAAAGGAAAACCCTTTTACGATAACCTGGTTAAGTTTATGAGTTCGGGGCCAATTGTAGCTGCCATCTTAGAAAAAGAAAATGCCATTGAAGATTTTCGCAAACTGATTGGAGCTACCAATCCTGAAAATGCAGCAGAAGGCACCGTTCGCAAGTTGTTTGCCTGCAGTGTTACCGAAAATGCGGTTCATGGTGCCGACAGCGACGAAAACGCAACCCGTGAAGCCGACTTTTTCTTTTCTACTTTCGAACGTTTTTACGATTACGAATAAGTCACATATACGAATCAAGGGCTGAAACTTAATTCCTGATTAATGTCTTCAACCCTTGATTTGTTTTTTTTATTCAACACTAATTACCGCTGTAGTTTCGTGCGATTCCCCCGGAGCCAGATCAATCTGATCGTTGATCTTGTTCACCGTTTCGAGGCAAACAAACGTTTCATATCCGTCGTTGGGCATGTCACTCATTTGCGCGCAGGCTTCAGCACCAGGATTCCAAACGGTTGAACATTTGCTGCCCTCTTTGGCAATGCGGATGTCGCGCTTAAAATACGGGTCGTGAATGATACAATCGGCTTCGGTATCGAAATAATGCCTTGTTATAGCTTCCGATACTTCAAGCAATTCTTCTTCCTGAACATACCGATTGCCGTCCAGCTGGTTTTCGTAATGCGTATTTGCCAGTCCCGCAATTTTTATGTTTTCAATAGCCGAAAGGTTAAAATAAGTGTGCAATGCCGATGTATACGAAATAGCCGAGTCGGAAGGATTAGTCACCTTTAATGTAACCGACAACGAATCACCAACAACAAAAATCAATTCAGCAATAAAATCATAGGGCCAGTATGCTTTTGTTTCATCCGACGATTTTAGCTGCACGGAAACGTAAGTCTCCCCTTTTTCCAAAGTATCCAACTCCGTAACTTCCCACATCGATGTGCGGGCAAAACCGTGTTGCGGCAATGCAGAATCACTTGCATGCAGGCCAAACCACGGAAAACAAACCGGAATACCACCACGAATTGCTTTGCCTTTTTCGAAAACGCTGTACGGACTCATCCATAAAACATCGGTAGTTCGCATGGGCCTGTATCGGGTAATTTGCGCGCCGTAAAGGCAAATATCGGCTTCAGCATATTTATTTGTAATAGTAATAAAAGGCAGGTCGCCATCAAGTTCCATAAAGCCCACTTCGCCTTCAACGCCAAATTTTTCGTTTAATTCGTCTATGTTCATTTCTATTTAGTTTCAGATTTTAAGGATCCGGAATCAAGGATCGAGTATTCAGTATCAAGTATTCAGTATCGAGTATTCAGTATCGAGTATTCAGTATCAAGTAGTTATTTAAAAACAATTCGGGTAATCATTTCTTCACCTGCATTCTGGTTAATGCGCCGGCAAATTTCTTCGCGCATTAAAAACAACTCGTTTTTCACTACTGCCGAAGTTATTTCAACATATAAAATCCGGTTTCGGATGTAAATATTGCGGGTGTAACGTGCAATGGTTTTCCCAAGCAGGTTTTCCCAGCCCTGCACAATATCCACTTCTTTTAATTTCCGCTCGATGCGGTTTTCCTCGATATACTGTTTTAAAACCTCGCTTAACGATTGTGTATTACTTCGTCTCATTTTGCCAGTTCTACTTTTCCGTTTTCT
>NZ_JBFHGM010000335.1:0-5060 GCF_041583095.1 Draconibacterium sp. | reverse complement strand
GTGCTGGAGAACAAACAAAAAGTACTGATCATTTCCAATGGCTCACACCCTGATGTTGGTGTTATAAAAAATACACTCGATCAGCAAAAAACATACGAGGTTTCGGTATTTACCGACGAACCTTACCCCAATGATCTGAGCGATTACAACCTGCTTATTTTAAACCAGCTGCCAAGTACCGGGAAGTCGATGGCCGAAGTGATGGAAAAAGCAGATGACAACCGTTTGCCGATTCTTTTTATCGTGGGAAACCAAACATTTCTGCCGCAGCTGAATATTTTAAGCCAGGGAGCAAGCATTGAACCACTGGCCGGAAGCGGAGAAGAAGCCCAACCGGTTTTTAATTCGAATTATGCAACGTTTAATCTGTCAGAAGAGCTGATTGAAATTATTCCACAATTTCCTCCAGTGCAGGTTCCGTTTGCCAATTACGAGTTGAATCCGGAATTCTCGCCACTGTTGTATCAAAAACTTAAAGGTATTACAACCGGTAAACCACTAATCGCCACCGGAAAACTGGAAGGCAGGAAACGAGGTTATATTTTCGGCGAAGGAATTTGGCGCTGGCGGCTGTTCGATTATTACCAAAACCAGGAACATACCCATTTTAACGAATTGATCAATCAGCTGGTGCAATACCTTGCTTTGCGCGAAAACGAGGATAACTTTATTGTTGAATTCTCCCCGGTTTACACCGAAGTAAATGACGTGGTTTTAACAGCCGAAGTATATAACGATGCTTTTGAACGAATTGGTTCGGAAGAAGTAACTATTAAATTGCAAAACAAAAACGACGAGGAATACAACCTGACTTTCGATGTGCAGGATAAAAATTATTACCTCAATGCGGGGCATTTGCCACTGGGCGATTATTCGTTTACTGCCGAAGTAAGTATTGGTAACGAAACCTTTACCGAAACTGGCAGTTTTACCGTGGTTCCGGTTAATGTTGAGAATATTATTACGCAAGCCAACCACACCCTGTTATACCAAATGGCGAACTTAAGCGGTGGAAAATTCTACCCGTCATCGCAAACCAGCAATTTGGTTAACGAATTGCAACAAACCAGTAAATTAAAAGCAACAACATACTTTCAGGAGATGGTAAATCAACTCATAAACCTTCGTTGGTTATTTGTTGTTTTGCTAGTGCTGTTAAGTACGGAATGGTTTTTGAGAAAGTACTGGGGAATTTACTAAACAACATTCATTTTACGATGAACATTTTCAAACAAACAAATTACATACTACTTGTTAGCCTTGTTATTTTGTCGTATGCTTGTAGCCCAACAAAGCGGATTATGGTTGAGTTTCCGCAAAAACCAAAAAACGAAATTTCGCAGGATATACAGAGTCTGCTTTTGGTTAACCGCACTGTTGATGTGAAATACAACGATTTGCCTGCCGATTCGATGCAAAAATTATTTTATCAAAAGGATTTTAAACTAGATACTACCATATACGATCTCACGGCAGTTGACACATCGTTAAAGGCCTTGGGCGAATTGCTTTTCGAATCCGGAAGGTTTGATTATGTAATTCCCGAAGACCGTTTTCTGAACGCCGAAAAAAATGCATTCTTCTCCAGTTCGATGAGCTGGCAGGAGGCGAAGGAACTTTGCGACCTTTACCAAACCGATGCTGTTCTGTCGATGGATCTGTTTAAAACACACGTAGCCACAGTCCTTACTGAAGAATCAGTTTTCGATCCGAATGAAGGATTTTTCAGAACGGCCGTTGGTGCCAAAATGGTGGTTGTTTACGATGCCCTGTTTCGCATTTACGATCCGCAGCAGGAAAAAATTCTGGCACGCGAAGTATTTCAGGACACCCTGCTTTGGGAAAATTATGCACTGAGCATAAGAAATCTGTTTGCGGATTTTACGCCGGTAAAACAGGCACTCACAGAAGCAGGAATTGCCGTGGCACTTGATTTTTCGGAAACAATAAGTACCCGCTGGCAAAGTGAATACCGGGTAATATTCGACAAAGGAAGTACAACATTAAAAGAAACAGCCATACTCACCGATAGCGGAGATTGGGCAACAGCCATTGAAGCATGGCAAAAAATTGTCAGCGAATCGGGATCGAAAAGCGAAAAAAGCAAAGCATTATTTAATCTCGCTACCGCCTGCGAAATACAGGGAGATATCGACTGTGCCATTCAGTACGCCCTCGAATCGTATAATACAGCCTACCACCCCATCACTTATCAGTACCTAGAATTGCTTAAAAGCAAGAAAAAACAACCGAAAAACAACTCAAAATGAACCGATTGATCTTATGGACTATACTATTACTAAGCACCGTTTCATGCACGGTTTACAAGGATTACCCCATTGAAATTTATAAACCCGGTGAAATTCTTTATCCGGCCAATGCCGAAAATGTAGCTATAGTTTACCGGAATTTTAAATACAGCAGCGACACGCTAATTCACTATTTCCAGGACGATTTCCGCCTGAAAAAAGCTAAAAACGATCCGAAAAATCTCGACAGTATTTTGGTAAATTTAAGCATGAGCGAACTGGCAAAAAATTTGAAGGAGAAAAATGCTTTTAAGGAAATAAGAATATTCCCCGAACTTTTCGAGCCACATATCGGCGACAAACTTCCGGCGTTAAATATGGAAATGGTTCAGCAACTGGCCACAAAAACCAGTACCGACCTGGTAATTTCGCTGGAAACCTATTCCAGTTTTTACTCCGAATATTCAACAACGGCCGAAATGCCAACAAAATCGAACGAAGTGATTACCGCCGCTGTTTGGGCGGTTTACAGTCCTTTTGAGCAGCGACTGATTGAGCGCAAAACAATGATCGACACCATTTTTTGGAACGGTTACGATGCAAACGGGAATTATAACCGGAAAGCCAAGTTGCCACCGCGTATCACTGCGTTGAAGATTGCTTCGCAAATGGTTGGCGAAAATTATTCAAAACGCTTTTTTGCCTCGTGGGAAAATGTGAACAGGATGTATTCTGTTCCGCCACTTCCTGATTTTGCCATGGCCGACGAATACGTACAAAAAGGCGATTGGGACAATGCCATTATGCTTTGGAAACGCTATGCCGACGACAGTAACGGCAAAATGGCCATTAACGCACGATACAATCTGGCACTGGGTTACGAAATGAAAGACGATTTTGAAACGGCCGAAAAATGGTTAAATGCAGCCTTACAAATTGCCACCGCCTACAACAGCAAGGATGATCTGAAAATGATTTTCAAATACCAACAGTTACTTGCTAAAAGAAAAAAAGATATCTTGCGTTTAAACCAATAGCAAATGAAGAACCGCGCTGTTTTTTTGTTGGGCGTTTTAACACTTTTTGTTTTAGCAAGTTGTAATACGCTATACAATACAAAAACCATTGATATAGAAATTGTTGAACCATCAACAATGACTATCGCGCCGAAATTCAGAAATATCGCCGTTCAATACAATAACGTTAACTGCTCGCCAAACAAGTATTTAAACCAGTACGAAGAATTTGGAACGCAAAAAACAGAAAACGAAAACTCCGACAGTATCGCCTCGCATATCTTTTTCCATCATTTTATTACGGAGCTTAACAAACAGGCCTTTTTTGACACTTTAATTATTATAAACGAGCGCAATTATTCCACCACAAGAGTTGTTGATAAAATTGATTATGAGCCCTATTTCAGGGAAGATTCGACAACTCATATAAGCATGACGCCGGAACAAATCAATGTGTTTAATTCAGGCTATTTTCTGCAGGCCAATTCATCATCGGTTCATCCCAAAAGCGATTCGCTCATTTTGCATCCGCAATTCGGGTTATACACTCCCGGGCAACTTCAGGATATTCATGAAAATACTGGAGCCGACCTTTTACTTTCGCTCGATTATTTTGGAGCCAGCGATGGACGCTACTACCATCGCCAGCTTGAACTTGGCAGCAAACAGGTGATCAACTGGACACAATGGAGCTTTTATGACCTTATTGACATGAAATATTTGTTGGCCTATTCGAAACTCGACACGGTGAAGTGGATGGAGTACTCCCCGGGCATTAAGAACGCGGATGACGTTTTACCTCCGCGAACCGATGCCATATACAATGCAGCCGAAATATCAGCTGAAAATTTTGCGATATCAATTGTCCCTCACTGGGTGCAGGTTCAGCGAATGTACTACTCCTCGGGGCATGTGGAACTGCAACAAGCCGATGAGCTTATTCAGAATGCCCAGTGGTTGGATGTGGCCGAATTGTGGCGCAAACAGCTTGAAAACGAGAACCAGAAAATTGTTGCAAAATGTATGTATAATCTTGGTTTGGCTTGTGAAATGGAAGGCGACCTTGAGACGGCTATGGGCTGGGTGGTTAAATCGTATCATACTCTGGGGCCAAAGAATGAACTTCATGCCGAAAATTGTATGCAATACATCAGGCTGCTGAGTACCCGGCAAGCCGATATGAAACTTCTTGAGCTACAGTTTGGCCGGTAGCGCCCGGGTGTCGCTTATACACAACCAGCATTTTACTTTTTGCCTGTATAAGCGTTGTACTTTTTAGGAAAAAGTACACTTTCATTAAATATCAATTTCAATTTTTTAGGAAAATGTACATTTTGATTAAATGTCAACTTAAATATTTTAGGAGAATGTACCTTTTGCTAAAATATCAACTTCTAAATTTTAGCAAAAAGGGAAGTTTTATTAAATATAGCAGTCGACAATTTAGGAAAATGTAACTTTTCATTAAATATTCGTTTGTATATTTTAGCAAAATATACCATTTCCTAAAATTAACACCGCATTATTAATGCACCATTCCGATTTTCATACAATTGTTGGCCAACAATTGCATGGCCCGTCTTCGTTTGCCCTGAGAATTGGAACTTACGTGGCCGGAGATAATGTACATGGAAGCATGTTAAAAGAAAAGAGGGAAACCACTGTCTCCCTCCATATTTAACCAAAAATCACAACATGAAAATATTGTAGTTTTAAAATTAGAACTTTTAGGTGCAAAGTTCCAAATTCAAACTTATGTTTTAAAAAAGGAATTTAGCTTTTTAACATTTTAATC
>NZ_JBFHGM010000334.1:0-5069 GCF_041583095.1 Draconibacterium sp. | reverse complement strand
CGTAAAGGGAATACAACGTATTTTATAAAAAAAATGATCTGAAGTTGTAGTTTTTTACCTGCTTTTACGACATACAGGGTGAAGAGCAAAAAATGAAAACCAAATTGCAAATAAAACTGAGTTTAGCGAGCTGATTGAAAAGCACCAGGTAATAATCCACAAAATAACGCTGGTTTATGCCAACGGACAAACAGATCGCGAAGATCTTTTTCAGGAGATTTGCCTGCAACTTTGGCGCTCGTTTCCCAATTTTCGGAACGAGGCGAAATTCAGCACCTTGATGTATCGCGTGGCACTAAATACAGCCATCAGCGATATACGAAAAAAGAAAACGGATATTCATTTTGAGCAGCTGCGAGATAACGATCGTATGGAAACAGAACCTTCTGACGAGAAGGAACAGGTTAAACTACTGTACCGGGCTATTTCAAAACTCAACCGGATCGACAAAGCGCTGATTTTGCTTTGGCTCGAAGAAAAAAGTTACGAAGAAATAGCTTTGATACTGGGAATCTCAAAAACGAACGTAGGCGTAAGCTGGTTCGTATAAAACAAAAACTGGAAGAAATGATTTTCAAACTTCAGTAAAAAGCCATGAACGACAAAAAATTAAAAGACATGTGGAACAAAGCAGAAACCCTGATGGGAGCTTCGGATTACGAAAGCCCGGCCATCGAACAGTTTATTTCGGGACGCTAGAATGATACTACCCAAAAAATAAAGAACATGATTATTTTCGACCTCGTGTTGAAAGCGCTGGCAGTATGTGCACTGGCAGTAGATTTTGTTCTTTATTTTGGCACCGCTAACATAATGGCAGTTACTGGTGCTGGTGTGGCAATACTTCTACCATTGATTTTTATGCAATACAAATTGCTGAACCGCTTTTTGGAGGCGGCCGATTACGGACAAACAACCCGCGACAAACTGGCCTCAATGCTCACTTATCTGAAAACAAAATTCTTTACTACTTTGCTATCCGTTTCGGGCACTTACCTGTTTGGTTTTATTGCCGGATCGTTGGTCTATTTTTACAAGACATACGGCTATGTACGACCGCTCGACGGTGTAGATTTTGTGGTGTTCTTAACGTTCATTCTTATAGGAATAGTCCTCAATTTCGTTGTGAACCAGGGACAAGTAAAATACCACATTAAACACCTCGAAACCTGTTTAAAAGATCTGAATGACAAAAACCTGGAACTGGTTACAGAAAACATTGAACTGCAACGAAAAAGCGACCGATCGAACAAAATATTACTGGCCCTGGTCCTCATTCTCGGAATTTTACTTCTTATTATCGTATTTAAAAACATCGGCTTTATCGTTAAATAAAACAGTAATGTACCCAATACAAAACGGGGTTAAATTAATTCCAGAAATTTGTGAGAAAATAGAAATTAAGGAAGCGGGATGGTGAAATGAAATTCCGCTCCTTTTCCCTTTTCGCTTTCGGCCCATATTTCACCGCCATGTTTTTCCACCAGCTCTTTACAAAGGACAAGGCCAAGTCCGGTACCCGATTCTTCGTTGGTTCCTGCTGTTGAAAAACTTTATGTTGACGTCAGCTTTGATATATTTTTTTGATATTGGCAAAATTACACCTTAAATCCTGATTTAAAAACACGCATCATTGATTTAAGAATTTCTGAAGTAACTTTTAAGATTTTCAGCAGATTAAAGATGTAAAATCAACATCAAAAAAATGGTAATTATTTGCTAATTATCTAAAATTAACTACTTTTGCAGTCCGAATTTTGAATCGTTCAGGCTCGAATAAGTGAAATCCGATGCGATATCCGCCTGACGGTGTAAACATTAAAAGTGAAAATATGTACGCGATTGTTGAAATTGCTGGACAGCAATTCAAAGTAGAAAAAGACAAGAAACTTTTCGTACATCACCTGGATGCAGAAGAAGGTGCATCAGTTGATTTCGATAAAGTATTGTTGGTTGACAACGACGGAAAAGTAGCCGTTGGAACTCCAACCGTAAAAGGTGCTAAAATTACAGCCAAAGTGCTGGAACATGTAAAAGGCGAAAAAGTGATCGTTTTCAAAAAGAAACGTCGTAAAAGTTATCAGAAGATGAACGGTCATCGTCAGCAATTTACTCAAATTCAAGTAGAAACCATTGTTGGATAATTAATAAAGGAAATTTACCATGGCTCACAAAAAAGGTGTAGGTAGTTCGAAAAACGGACGCGAATCGGAAAGTAAACGACTTGGAGTAAAAATTTACGGAGGTCAGTTTGCAAAAGCTGGTAATATATTAGTTCGCCAGCGTGGTACTCAACATTTTCCTGGCGACAATGTAGGTATTGGTAAAGACCATACATTATTTGCATTGATCGACGGAACTGTTGTATTCAGAAAGAAAAGAAATAACCGCTCATATGTATCAGTAGCTCCTATTGTTGATGCTGATGTTGCAGTTGCAGAAGCTCCTGCAAAAGCTGCTCCTAAAAAAGAAGCTGCTCCGGTTGTTGAAGAAGTAAAAGAAGAAGCTCCTAAAGCTGAAGCAAAAGCAGCAGCTGAAGGCGACGATCTTACTAAATTAACTGGTGTAGGACCAAAATTAGCTGAAGTATTAGTTGAAGGTGGTTTTACAACTTACGCTGAGATTGCTGCAGCATCTGTTGAAGCAATTCAGAAAGTTCTTGAAGCTGCAGGAAGCCGTTACGCTTCAAAAGATCCACAACCCTGGATTGAAGAAGCTAAAGGTTTGGCTTAAGATATTGATAAACCAGAGGGTTTAACCTCCCTCAAAGGAAATACGAAACTCCTGTCGGTACCGACAGGAGTTTTTTTTTTGGGAATTTTCGCGTTTCTACTTTAGGGCTTTATCCAGAAAATCAACCATTATCATAATCACTTTCGGATCGGAAAAATGACCACCGCCATGATTTGCTCCAACTATCGCATATCGGGTTGATTCTACACCTGCTTTGCGAATTGCATTGTGCAGCAATACGCTTTGGCTTGGAGAAACCAATGCATCAACAGTTCCATGAATCAAAAGAAACGGCGGGTCGTTTTTGTCCACATAATTTACCGGATTTGACTTGGCAACTACCTCAGGTTTATCCAGAATAGTTAATCCACTGTTTTTACCATGTACAAACATGGCTTCTGGTGCTTCTTTTGTGTAGTGTGCTTCTTCGGCTGCTTTATCATAGTCGGCACCAATTTTTGTCAGGTCGCTTAATCCATATACAACAATAGCCGCCTGTACATCGCTGCTTTGATCAAGGTTCTCTCCCTCTTCAAAATCTTTTTCGCCATTTGTAGTTCCGGTCATTCCGGTTAAATAACCTCCTGCCGATTCTCCCCAAACAGCCACTTTATCCGGATTGACACCATATTTTTGCGCATTGGCACGCATAAAGCGAATGGCCGCTTTTGTATCTTTTACTGCATCGCTGTACAATCCGTTGGTTGCTACATGATATTCAATACTTGCAACAACATATCCGGCTTTGGCAATTTCGCAGCGGTTGTACAAACTACTGTTTTTTGGGGCAAACATAAAACCACCACCGGTTAGAAATATAACGCACGGATAATCTTTATCATCAGTCGGTCTCACAATATCCATTTTCATCGACATTGGATCGCCATCAGAACTTTTGGTTTCGTGAAAAATCACATTTTCAGTAAGCGCGAGATTTTCTGGAACCTCCCTAACCATTTTGGGAGCACCCGAAATATCTTCGAGCACAATACTGGTGCTGTTATCACAAGGTTTTATTTCTTGTGGCATTAACAAACCTCCCATTCCGGGGATAGCTTTTCGTTCTTGTTTTTCTTGCTGAGCAAAAACAACATTTACAGAGCCTGTTAATGCAATTACTGTTAACAGGAAAAAAGATAGTCTTTTCATAATTTTTTTTTATTTGTTTTGTAAAAATAGTTGATCAAGTGAACACGCCTAAAAAATGCAGCGATTTGTATATTTCACAATCAGGGTTTTAAACTATTGCTATTAGATAGGAAATTAGAAATAGGTTTAATCATAAAGTGCCAATTCATTTATTAAATTTGCAGCCTAATAAATGGAAAAGACATGCTCAACTTAAAATTTATTCAAGACAACCCGGAGTTAGTAGTAGAAAAACTAAAACGCAAAAATTTCGATGCTTCGGAAATTGTTTCAAACATTATAGATCTTAATACCCAAAAAAATAAGCTGCAGGGCGAAGCCGATTCGGCAAAAGCTGAAATGAATAAAATTTCGAAAGAAATTGGTCTGCTTTTCCGCGAAGGCAAACACGAAGAAGCCAACGCAGCAAAAGAACGCACTGCCGAGCTAAAAGAAAACATTAAAAACTTTGACGCTGATTTTGCAGCCATCGAAGCAAAAGTTTACGATTTACAGGTTCAACTGCCTAACTTACCTCACGAATCGATTCCGGCTGGAAAAGGAGAAGATGACAACGAGGTAATTAAACAGGTTGGCGAGATTCCGGCAATGGACGAAAAAGCACTGCCTCACTGGGAGTTGGCAGCCAAATACAACCTGATTGATTTTGAGCTGGGAGTAAAACTTACCGGAGCAGGATTTCCGGTTTACCGCGGAAAAGGCGCTCAACTGCAACGTGCACTTATCAATTTCTTTTTAGCTGAGGCATCAAAAGCGGGTTACGAAGAAATTCAACCACCGTTGGCAGTGAACGAGGCATCGGGTTTTGGAACCGGTCAGCTGCCCGACAAAGAAGGCCAGATGTACCACATTACCGAAGACAATTTATATTTGATTCCAACAGCAGAAGTTCCGGTAACCAACATTTACCGCGATGTAATTCTGGATGCCAAAGATCTGCCCTATAAAAACACCGCCTACAGTGCCTGTTTCCGTCGCGAAGCCGGTTCGTACGGTAAAGATGTTCGCGGACTGAACCGCCTGCACCAGTTCGACAAGGTTGAAATTGTACAAATTGCACATCCCGACAAATCATACGAAATTTTGGATGGAATGGTAGCTCATGTTGAAAGTTTGGTTGCCAAACTAGGCTTACCTTACCGCATTCTTCGTTTGTGTGGTGGCGATATTAGTTTTACCTCTGCCTT
>NZ_JBFHGM010000333.1:0-5098 GCF_041583095.1 Draconibacterium sp. | reverse complement strand
CCCTGCCAGTGCGCGCTTGTGTAGTGTTCCATTTTAGCCAACCGCAAAACAAAGGTTCCCATCTATAATTTCTATTCCCCAAAGTAAATAAAGCTTGTTACGGTTTTGTAATTTTATCACAGTGAAACAAGTTGTGTTGGTACACAGTGATTTACGCTTTATTGCGCGAAATAATTTAATCGTTTTGTAATAATATTGTAATTCACGTGTAATAGCGTTACCGCACTTTTGCCATCGAAAAATAGACAAAATTCAATCTTAAGTTATAAAATGAAAAAAATGTTTTTGCTGTTGTTATTGGTTCAAGGAATCGTAATGGCAGGATTTAGCCAGGAATCAAATGAAGAATTTAAACCTTCCGGGAAAGCAGTATTTAAAGTTTTTACGAATTGGCATCAAGGATTTGGTGGTGACTCAGAAGTGGATTACGCTGAAGAGTCAGGCTTTGAATTAACACGTGGGGTTATTGGGTATGAATACCAATTCGCGCCCCGTTTATCGTCAAAAGTTATTGTTGATATGGACAATCCAAATAGTGGGAAACTTACAGAGGTAGCATACATACGTAATGCCTATCTTGCCTATGAAGGTGATCGTTTGAGTGCCGTATTTGGTATTTTGGGAATGAAACAGTTCAAAACCCAGGAGAACTATTGGGGATACCGTTACATCTACAAATCAGCAATGGACGAGTATAAGTTCAACAATAGTGTTGATGCAGGGATTATCTTAAAATACAAAGTATTCGATTGGCTTTCGGCAGACATGGCATTTACCAATGGAGAGGGAGCTAAAAAACAACAGGATACAGAAGGAAAGTATCGCGTAGGGTATGGTTTGGAGTTAGAGCCCATTGATGGTTTGGCGTTTAGAACCTATTATGATTATTTCTACGCTCCTGATGCCACTGAAGATCTTGTAAACGAAAATCAGGATATGATTTCTTTCTTTTTAGGTTATGAAAAAGACAACCTTCGCCTTGGAGTTGAGTACGACATGTTAAAAAATTACAAGTTTAACTTGAATGACGATCGCGATATCTTCTCGGCTTACGGATCATTACTATTCAAAGAAAAATTTCAAGCCTTTATCAGATACGACAAATTAATGGCAGAAAATGCACTGGCCAGTGAGAATGTTGCGATGGCAGGAATGGAATGGGCTGTTGTAAAAGGAGTAAAGATTTCTCCTAACTTCAGATATAAGAGTTTTCAAGATACCGACCAGCCTGATGCCAAATATTTCTATCTAAATTTTGAATACAAATTTTAGTGAAAAGTATGCTCTTTTCAATTCTTTAAGCGCCATGAAAACAATTTAGCAATCCATAGAAAACAGAAAACTAGAAATTAAAAGAAATAGAAATGAAAAATTTAGCCCTACTGATTTTAACAGTATTTATTCTGGGAGCTTGCTCAAACTCGTCAAATAAACAAGGTGGAGAAAAAGCAGGAGTTTCAAAAGTGACTTTAACAGCTGCGGGAGCTACTTTCCCGATGCCCTATTACAATATGGTTTTTAAGAACTATACATCAGAATTTGGTACGCTGCTTACTTATGGCGGAATCGGTTCAGGCGGAGGTATCCGCAGTTTAACCGATAAAGTGGTTGACTTTGGTGCAACCGATGCTTACCTGAGCGACGACAAGTTGGCAGAAATGCCTGCTGAAGTAGTTCACATTCCAACGGTATTGGGTGCTGTTGTTATTGCTTATAACCTTCCCGGTGTTGATGGCCTTAAACTGTCGAACGAATTGCTGGAGAAAATTTTTATGGGTGAAATTATCAACTGGAATGATCCGGCAATTAAAGCGAACAACGAAGGGTTAGCCCTTCCTGATATGGAAATCACTTTTGTACACCGTTCGGATGGTAGCGGAACAACTTACATTTTCAGCGACTACATGACTAAAATCAGCACAAAATGGGCAGATGTTGTGGGAACAGGAAAATCGTTACAATGGCCGGTTGGTATGGGTGCCAAAGGAAATCCCGGTGTTGCCGGTACCATTAGCCAAACCGAAGGAGCCATTGGTTACATCGGATCGGAATATGCTTTTGCGCAGAAAATCCAAACTGCATTGGTGCAAAACAGCGCCGGTAACTATATCGAGCCATCAATTGCTTCGGTTAGTGCTGCTGCAAAAGGAGAAATTCCTGCCGATACACGTATCATGTTGACCAATTCTGATGATCCAGAATCATACCCGATCAGCGGATTTACCTGGATCATTCTTTACAAAGAGCAAAACTACGATGGTCGCGCTAAAGATCAGGCGCTGGCAACCGTTACTTTCCTCGATTGGCTGGTAAGCGCCGATGCACAGGGCCAGGCCGAAAAGGTACACTACGCACCGCTTCCGGATGCCGCTGCCGAAAAAGCCAAAGCGATTTTACGCTCGGTTACTTTCGATGGGCAACCATTGTTGAAATAGTTAGTTTTAGTTATCGAAAACAGATTTAATGAAACTGGGAAAGCTGCCGGCAAAGCAGTTTTCTCAGCTTCTTAAAGTCCACCAAATGAACAGCGATAAAATAACAAAAGGCGTTCTCCTGCTCTCATCGTTCGTAATACTTTTTGTAGCCGGAGGAATGATCTTTTCGTTGGTTGAAGGTGCCATTCCGGCACTGAAAAGTTTTGGGCTGAGTTTTATTTGGTCGAACAACTGGAATCCAACCGAAGGGAAAGAAAACTACGGAGCGCTTCCGTTTATTGCCGGAACAATCATAACCTCGGTAGCGGCGCTGTTGATCAGTTTACCCTTATCGTTTTCGGTTTCATTGTTTCTGGGCGAGTATTACCGCGGAACCCGGATTGCAAAAATACTGGGAACCATGGTTGATTTGCTTGCCGGAATTCCTTCAATTGTATATGGTTTGTGGGGTTTTTACGTGCTTCGTCCGCTGCTTATCGATTTGGGATTACCCAACCAGGGATTTGGAATTTTCACGGCCAGCATTATTCTGGCAATCATGATCATTCCTTACGCCACATCGCTGAGTAACGAGATTATTACCATGGTACCGAACGAGCTGGAAGAAGCAGCCTATTCGCTTGGAGCTACCCGCTCGGAAGTGATCTTTAATGTGGTGGTACCATCGGCACGTTCGGGTATTATTGCCGGTTACATTTTGTCTTTCGGGCGTGCATTGGGAGAAACCATGGCAGTAACCATGCTTATCGGTAACGCCAATATCGTCCCCGATGGATTTTTCAGCACGGGAAATACAATGGCCTCCGTAATTGCCAACCAGTTTGGCGAAGCCGATGGATTGAAGCTCAGCTCTCTGATTGCTATTGGTTTGCTGTTATTCCTGTTAACAGGTATAATAAATGCCATTGGTAAGTTCATTATAAAACGAATGGGATAACATGAATGCTGCAGCAAAAATAACAGCGGCAAACCTCAGCCGAAGAACCTTGAAAGACAAACTATTCAAGGGTTTGGTGCTCTTTTTGTCGTTGATTACCATTTCGCCGATTGTACTAATTATCTACAAATTGGTGGTAAAAGGTTATCGTCAGATCAGTTTGGATTTTATTATCAAAACACCTCCGAATACTTTTGAGGCGATGACAGCATTAAGCAATGGCGAGTTAATACCCGGAGGTATTGCAAACGGAATTACAGGAACATTGTTAATGGTGGTTCTGGCTTCGGTTATTGCCATTCCGGTTGGTGTTATTACAGGCATTTACCTGTACGAAAATCCGGGAAAATTAATGGCAAATCTTACCCGAAATATTTCGGATATTTTGCAGGGCGTTCCTTCCATCGTATTGGGGCTTATTGCTTATATGTGGATTGTAAAACCCATAACCAGCGGTTTTTCGGCACTGGCAGGTAGTGTGTCCTTGTCGATTATGATGTTACCAATGATCGTACGCTCAACGGAGGAAACGCTGAAAATGATTCCTCAATCGATAAAAGAAGCAGCTGTTGCATTGGGTGTGCCGTATTACAAAGTAATTCTGCGCGTGCTTATTCCAACCGGATTTAGCGGTTTGCTAACAGGCATTCTGTTGGGGATTTCGCGTATTCTTGGAGAAACAGCACCATTAATGCTCACAGCACTGGGCAGCTCAGTCATTAATTTGGACATTACCAAACCAACAAGTGCAATTCCATTGTTAATCTGGGAGTTTTACAACGACCCGAATATGGTAGACCTGATTTGGAGCTCATCCTTATTACTGATGGGAATGGTACTGACCCTGAACCTGGTATCGAAACGAATAGCTGCCCGAACGAAATAGAGAAGAAAACAATGAAAACAGATACTTTAAATATCAAAGATCCTGTACTTTCTATCCGCAATTTATCGGTTGCGTACGATAAGGGGAGTTATGCTGTAAAGGATGTTTCGGCCGATATTAAACGAAACGCGGTAACAGCAATAATGGGCCCGTCGGGATGTGGGAAAAGTACCATGTTGCGTGCCATTAACCGCATGCACGAGTTGTACGAAAACATCGAAACCAAAGGATCGCTCATTTTAAACGGCAAGGATATTACCGATATGCCAACCATTCAATTACGTCGTATGGCCGGTATGGTATTTCAACGTCCTAACCCGTTTCCAACACTGAGCATTTACGACAACGTAATTGCCGGCTATAAATTAAACGGCATTCGTTTAAAGAAAAAAGAACGCGATGAGGTGGTTGAACGTTCATTGCGCGACGTTACACTTTGGGATGAGGTAAAAGATACCTTGCATAAAAAGGGCACATTTCTATCGGGTGGTCAGCAACAACGGCTTTGTATTGCAAGGGCGCTGGCTTTCGATCCGGAAGTGATTTTGCTCGACGAACCCACCTCGGCACTCGATCCTGTGGCAACTTCAAAAATTGAAGACTTGCTGGTAAAGTTAAAAGAGAATTATTCGATACTGATGGTGACACACAACATGTCGCAGGCAGCACGAATCTCTGATTATTCAATGTTTATGTACCTGGGTGAATTGGTTGAATATGGTAAAACAAAAGATATGTTTACCAACCCAAAAGACCGTCGTACAGAAGAATACCTGACCGGGAAATTCGGTTAATTTTTAACTTCATTAAAATTCTACAGTTATGACTTTAAAGAAGGAT
>NZ_JBFHGM010000332.1:0-5123 GCF_041583095.1 Draconibacterium sp. | reverse complement strand
CCTGCTATACGGGCATCCATATCGTAATTAAAATCATCGCCACCTCCGTATAAACTAAGCGAAAACCGGCTTCCGGCATCCCCTTTAAATGTATACTTCAGGTTGGAGTCGCGAAAAACAAAATCGGGTTTTACGTCAGAAATACGACTGGCTGAAGGACCTTTTCCCAGAACATTTCCTGATGCGGCACCGGAACCCGGTGTTGAATTTTCTTCTCTTGTAACAACACTTATTCGTGTTGGGCCGTACAGCTGATGGTAGGTTTGACGGTAAGCCGCCAGCAACGACGACTTTTTTGAAAGCGGTAGCTGAACCATTGAGTTTACAGTAGTTGAATTGATACTGAATGTAAGAGTTGGTTTTAATAAGGTTCCGTCTTTGCCCTGAATATCAACAATTCCTCCAACACGATCGCCGTAACGGGCTTCGTAACCGCCTTTCATTACTTCGATATTTTTTACGACCAAAGGATTGACAACGGCAATGTTATCGTTAAAATTTTTCAACCCAAAAACAGTAAATCCATCAAATTGGATTTTACTTTGACTCTCGTAGGCACCCCAAATAAGCAGATCGTTCGATTGTTCGCCTGACGCCATTACTCCGGGCATTAAACGTAAGAGGTTAAACACCGAATTATCGCCATAACCGGGAAGAATAGGTGCTATTTGATGGTTAATTTTCATTCGTCCGGCATTGTAGCCGATAAGTGTTGATTTTTCGATAGGATTGCTGTAGATCTGCACCTCTTGAATGCGTTCGATTTGCGGATAAAGCAAAAAATTACGCGAAAGACTTTGGGTAACAACCGTATCGTAAACAAAATAGCCCAGATGCGATATCTGTAGATTGTATGATGTATCGGCCGAAGCGATAAAATTAAAATGTCCCTGCAAATCGGATTGTACCGGCCGGCGGTTAATAAGAATGTATGAATACGGCAAAGGTTCAAAAGTGTTGGCTTCCAGCACTCGTCCGGAAATTTGTGTGAGCTCCGGCTTGCGTTCCCGTTTTGGTATGATCAGTATTACATCGCCCGAGCGTTCGATATCCAGCGGAAAATCTTTAATAAGAAAACGCAGCGCCTCTTCATTGCTATTGAAAGTTTTGTGGTTGGCACTAACTAAAAAACCGGAAAGTAAATCACTATCGTAAGCAAACTGAAAGCCATACTTTTCTTTTAAATCGATTAAAACCTGATTTAACGGGGTTTTGCGTGTGTTGATTTCTATTTTTTCGTGGTTTTGCGCTGCCAACCGCATAACGGCCAACAGCATTACCAAAACCACAACGGTTAACCTGTTCATTAACTTTCGGCTGTCACGATGTAAACATTATTCGCTTGTTTTTCAAACTTCAGATTCATTGGTTTGCAAACAAAGTCCAACACATCTTCAACGCTGTACTGTTTTGAAAAATTACTTCCAAAATTACGATTATTTAATTGCGGATCAAGTTTTATGGTTACGGCATACTGACGCTCAATTTCATCGATTACCTCTTTTAACGGGCGCCCGGTGAAATAAAAATAATTTTGTTTCCAGCTTATTGCCTTTTCGGGCTCAAACATTCTGGTAACAATCAGTTTCCCTTCTTCCAGTTCAACGTGGTTTTGAGGCAGTAGGATCACTTTCTCGTTGCCGGGCGATGTTACCTGAACTTTTCCCGTGAGACAGGTTACGCGGTAATTTTCTGCGCGGGCATAAATATTAAACGAAGTTCCGAGCACTTGCGTTGTTCCGTTTTTGGACTCAACGGTAAAAGTTGATCCCTTTTCAACAGTAAAAAAACCTTCCCCTTCAAATTTCAGTTTACGATCCCATTTCCATTTTATCGGATTATAAACCAGTTTTGATGCCGCATTCAAATTAACCTTTGAACCATCGGGTAATACAGCTGTTAGATGTTCACCCGGCAAACATTCTATGGTTTTCTGCCAGGACGAAACGACTGCCCCTATTCCAAAAATTAAAAGGACTACTGCCGCCGCTGACCACTGAATCCATTTATTCCGGATAGCGACCACTTTTGCCGGTTTTTTAGCCATTTTGCCTTGCAGCTCATTCCAAACATCAGCCTCCGATTTCTCCCAGCTAATCTTTCCCTTTCCGAAAAGATCTTTTTCGAAATCATTTAACGGGTTGCTATGTTTATTTTTATCATTCATTTGTTTTTAAACTAGTTCGTAAAAAGTGCAGGGCGAGCTTCATTCTTTTTTCTACGGCTTTTACACTTACACCAATCATTTCGGCAATTTCGTTGTAGGTTAGCTGATCAACCCTGCTCATCAGGAAAACGGTTCGTTGTTTTTCAGGCATTCTTTGCAGTGCGTTATTGTAAGTTTCCTTCAATTGCCCGAAAACCAGATCTTCCTCCGGTGTGCGCGATTTTCCATCCGGTTCATAATGTTTAAAAAACTCAAAAGAACGTTTTTCTTTTCGGTAGTACGACACAAACAGGTTGTTGGCTATTTTAAAAAGCAGGCCTTTTACCCTGTGGTCGTCAATTTTATTATTCTTCTCCCAAATCTTCAGAAATGTTTCCTGCGCAATATCAGTAGCCAGTTCGGTATCTCCCGAACGATAGAACATGTAGTTACGAACCTGGCTAAAATGTTCATCAAAAAGCTTTTTGAATTCTTCTTTTGTCAAAACGCAGCAACAATGATTAGACTGTTAAAGTTAAGGCAATTTACGGGATTGAAAAATACCGGGAGATCCTAAAAATACATCCCGGTATTATCTCCCACTACTCACTATCCGTTGCCGTTATGGTTATTATTTTGATTTTGATTGCCGTTTTGATTTCCATTCTGATTTCCGTTTTCGCCGGTGTATTGATGCTGGTTTCTATTCTGATTTTGTTTTGCCAACCCGTTATAATGTTTTTCCGAAAGGTCAATTACTTCGTCTCCGGCATCGGTTGTCAACAATGCGTAATGGTCGCATTCCTCGCCACTTTCGTTATACCCATAATCAAGCACCGAAACCAGGTTACCATCTATTCGCACTTCAACCACTCCTTCAACCATATATCGGCACATTGCCAGTCGTTTTAACGGAGTGGTAATTATTTTGCTGTAGGTTTCTTCGGTTCCATCGGGCCACACAATGGTTCCGGTAACTTCGCCGGTAATAATCACAACATCATCACTTTGAATTTCGGGAGTATCAAGACCTGCCAGCCATTGCCAAACCCGTTCCGCACTTCGTGTAACAGTTGTACCATCGGGATACACAAAGGTCAATTCCGACTCAAACTTACGGAATGTACTGTCCACTTTGTCAACTATCACTTCCGTGGTACCGTTAATCAGCATCGAATCAACCGTAAAATCATTGAAACTTACCAAACGCGAATAATCCTGACTGTTTCGTGGTGCCGAAATTACCAATATAATTTCTCCGCTTAACACTTTACCGTTGTTTAGCACAGTGCTATCGCCATAGTCAAGCGTAATTGTAAGCGGATATGCAGTACTGTCGCTATGCTCAATAGTTACGTCCGGACATTGATTTTCGAAATAGCGTAATTTGTTGTGCCATCCAAAAAATTTGCCCATTTGCCACCAACGTGTAAGAATTCGTTCGGCATTGGCAAAAAATTCCACTTCGTAATTACATTCGGCAACTGCAGCTTCAGCCTGCACTTCGGCCACTGTAATTTCGGCCGATTTTAAGGTCTGTTCGTCACTCATCCCCGGAATATCAATACCTTCATCGGTATTTGTATTACACGAGAACATGAATATTGCTAATGCAATAACTGAAAATCCAATAATTTTTTTCATGACATTATATTTTAATGATTATTTCTACCTGTTATCCGCACAAGACTCCCAGCACCCTACTCTTTTGGGAATTTTTTTTAGAATTATTTTTGACCATTAGCTCAATCTTCTGACAAACAACGTCTTGAGCTAATCATTTTTTCGTTGGCTTTACAAAATTCCTTTGTTGAAAGCGCTCAAAATGTTTACTTTTGGCTGCTCAAATCAGTTTAGAATATGAAAGCAGTTGTAGTTTTAGGTTTTATTCTTTTATTTTTTGGTGTACAAACACAGGCACAAAACAATGAACCGCTTAACAGCGATAAACCCAAAGTGGTAATTGGTATTATTGTTGAAAACATGCGCCCCGATTACATTCAGCGCTATTGGGATAAATTTCAACCCAACGGATTTAAGAAGATTTATACGCAGGGTGCCGTTTGCAAGAATGTGAAACTTACGCTGCACGAGCAAAACTACGCCAGCGGAACAGCAACACTTTTTACCGGGGTTCATCCTTCCATTCACGGAATTGTTTCAACTTCGTGGTACGACCGCCTGAAGAAAAAGGAAATTGACAGCACCGAGGACGACTACTATTTTACGGTTGGTGCCGATACGAAATCCGGTGCGGCCTCGCCACAGAACCTGCTTTCAACAACACTTACTGATAATTTGAAAATATTAAGCGGAGGAAAAGCAAAAATCTTTAGCGCTGCTTTAAACCGCGAATCGGCCATTTTTGCAGCCGGTCATGCTGCCGACGGAGCTTACTGGTTCGACATTGAATCGGGAAGAATGATATCAAGCTCGTTTTATATCAGCACTTTCCCCGATTGGGTGCGTTTGTTCAACAGCGAGAATTACGCCGATATTTACAGTCACCGCACCTGGACGACGCTTCTTCCGGAAACCGAATACACCGAAAGCCTCCGCGACGACTATCTGCTGGAGCGTGGTTATTTCGGTGAGTTTAATACTTTCCCGCATTCTATAAACAAATATATTAGCCGCACCAACGATTTCAGGCCGTTTAAAACAACGCCATCGGCCAATATGATGATCAAGGATTTTACCCTGCGTTTGTTGGAAAACGAGGAAATTGGAACGGACAACATAACTGATTTTGTTACGGCAGTATTTTCGAGCATGGATTACGAAAATGGTTCATTCGGGCCGGCGTCGCTTGAAATGGAAGATACTTACCTGTATCTCGACCAGTACATTGGCGAATTGATTGATGCCGCCGAACAGAAATTCGGAAAAGACAATGTACTGTTTTTCCTAACGGCCAACACATCTGCTTCGTACCCGGTTGAATATTTGAAGGAAGAATTTCACCTGACCGTTGATT
>NZ_JBFHGM010000331.1:0-5129 GCF_041583095.1 Draconibacterium sp. | reverse complement strand
AGTGAACCGTTATAATGAAAAAACTAAAGCTCAAAAGGGAGATATCCAGCAAATAAAGCTACAGTTGCAGGAAGAAAATAAACGCCTTTCCAAAGCAAGGGAATTGCTTTTATGTGGAGATATTGAGGCTGAAGACTATCGCATAATGAAATCTGAAATTGAAACGCGAATTACCAGGCTTGAAGCGAAATTAACTGGCTCCATAAGTGATTCTGAAAACATAGAACCCTTATGGGACAAGGCGATTAGCAGTATTTCCAACCTTGATTCATTATACGAGAATGGCAGCATTACCCAGAAAAGAAAAATCATTGGTTCGGTCTTCCCCGAAAAATTGACATTTGACGGAATTCAGTTTCGAACCACAAGAATAAATGAAGCTTTGGAATATATTCTATTGATAGACAATAAAATAGGAGGCAAAAAAAATGGGACAAATTCATCAATTTTGAATTTGTCCCGTAAGGTGATCCCACCGGGATTCGAACCCAGATCGCAAGAACCGGAATCTTGTATTCTATCCATTGAACTATGGGACCGGTATCGGCTGCAAAAGTAACAAAATTCCCGAATGTGCACCGTGCAATTGCAAGTTAGCTTTCCAATAAATGTTGATAAAATCGTCCGCTCCACTTATCGCACATTTTTTTATATCGCTACATTTGTCAGCATAAAGCTATGACTATGGAGGAGAGAACAGGACTGGCCATAAAGAAGTTTAACGATTACGTTGACTCTTTTACAGGACTTAGCGAAGATCAGCTTACAAATTTCGAGATAAAGAAAAACCATTCACTGCGTGTTGCTGATCTTGCTTTACTACTGGCTAAAAATATGGAGCTCAACGAAACGGAAGCTCAACTGGCCTATTTAATCGGATTGTTTCACGACATCGGAAGGTTTCGGCAACTGAAAGAATACAATACTTTTAATGATGCCAAATCAGTCGATCATGCAGAACTGGGAATTGAGGTTTTACGGCAAGGCGACTTTTTTAATGATTTGGATGATGGTCAGGTAGAACTGATGTTGCTGGGGATAAGGCAGCACAATAAACTGGGCCTTACAAAAGATTTGTCGGATAAAGAACGGCTTTTTGCCAAACTCATCCGCGATGCCGATAAGTTGGATATCCTTCGTGTAATAACCGATTATTATTCCAATCCAAAGGCAACGCCAAATCATACTTTAACCTGGGAAATGCCAAAAGGAGGAACGGTATCGAAAGATGTGTCGAAACAAATATTAAACGGAGCCCCCGTGGCTAAAGAAAGTATTACCAACGAACTTGATATAAAAGTTATGCAGCTTTCGTGGGTGTACGATTTAAACTACAGGCCGTCGTTCGAGTTAATGATGGAAAAGCGTTACCTCGAGAAAATCTATAACTCGATGCCCAAAAACGATACGGTAATTGAAATTTACCGAAAAGTAAAAGTATTTGTAGAAAACAAACTTATTGCCTGATGCAGAAAATCATAACGGTATCAACACCACAGCATAATATTCTGGTTGACATTACTCCTGATGTGGAGGAAGAAGTGAAGATGGCCGGAATAAATTGTGGTTTGGTAAACGTTTATGTACAGGGGGCAACAGCAGGAATTATGATTCAGGAAAACTGGGATAATTCGGTGCAGAATGATGTGGTTAGCCTAATGAAGAAACTGATACCCGCCGGAGTGTGGGAACACGATGAACAGGATAATAATGGCGACTCGCACCTGAAAGCCGGTTTGGTAGGGCCAGACGAAACCATTCCGATTGTTAACGGCAGAATGGGCTTATCTACCTGGCAGAATATTTTTTTATGCGAATTCGACGGGCCAAGAAATTCCCGAAATATTGTTATAACCTTAATTGATTCTGAAAGATAATGGCAAACAGGCTGGTATGTATGTGTAATTTTGTTGATGAAGCAGAGATTAAAAAACTGCTGGAAAAGGGAGCCGATTCTACGGCTCAAATTCAATCGTTAACACGTGCCGGAACATCTTGTGGTCGTTGTTTGCCTGTTATTGATGGTTTGGTTGAAGCGCATAAAAAAACAAAACCCAAGCCACAACAAGGAAAGCTGCGACTCGGGTTCTAAACACAACATCAAAATATTTTTTCTAGAAGTATCTTGGCGATACTACTTCTTCTTTCTTAAATCTTAGTTCGTAAGAAATCATTACTTCGTGTGTTCCATTGCTGTAATGCTTCATATTGTTGGTAGTAAAGTCAATGGCATAACCAACACGTAGTTTTTGGTCAAATATCCATTGGGCAATAAAACCGTAAGAAGATCCGGTACGATACATGGCTCCGAGCCAGAATTTCTCCTTAATAAGGAAGTTTCCTGTTAGGTCGAACTGAAGCGGAGTACCTGTTTCAGATGTAAACGATGCTTTGGTAAACATGGTAGGCTTGAATTTTATATTCTCACCCATATCAAAAACGGCACCGGCAATCAGGAAATAGTGACGTAGTTCTCCTTCAACCGAAAAGCTTTCCATATCGTTTTCAAAGGTGGTGCTTACCAGTTTCGGAACTGAAAGACCTACATAGGCTCTTTTACTGTATAAAAAGGCACCTACACCAAAGTTTGGTTTGAATGCATTTTTTATTTCACCTGCAAAATTCGGGTCGCCCGGGTCTAAAATGGTATACTCTGATAAATTGTTGGAGTAATTGGTAAAACCACCTTTTAGTCCCAATCTCAAATTTGTTTTCTCGCTTAAAGGAACCAGGTAAGAATAATCGGCAAAAACATAAAAGCGTTTTTCCAACCCGGTTTTATCGTTAAGTACGTTTAAACCCAGTGCAACACGTTCATTTTTAAGTGGAGCCTGTACCGAGAAGGTATAAGTTGTAGGAGCTCCGTCCCAACCGGTCCATTGGTGACGTCCAAGGGCCATAAATCCTACCGACTCCCATGTACCGGCATACGCCGGGTTGATGGTTTGCGTATTGAACATGTATTGTGTAAACATCGGATCCTGTTGGGCATTTGAGGTAAATGCTGCTACTACTATTGCCAGAATCCCTAAACCTTTGATTATATTTAATTTTGCTTTCATCATTTTAATTATTTCAGATTTGACATTCATTAATTAATCAATTAATTATTTAGGAATATAAATCCGGTAATAGGTTCTTTACTTCCATCATTAAAGTATAAGATGTAGTAGTAGGTTGCTGTTGGTAACTTCTCGTTACCTACCTGCATGTCGTGCATCGATGTTCCGTCCCACCATGCATCAACATCTCCCCAGTAGTCTTCATTTCCATAGCGTTCCTTCTCGTAAACCAGGTTACCCCATCTGTTAAAGATTTCTATTCTGGCATTCGTGTAATCGTCTCCGAGTACTCTTTCTTCACTGCCGCCCTGGTCGCCTGTACAATAGATCATTACTTTGAAATAATCGTTGTAACCATCCTGGTTTGGAGAGAAGGCGTTTGGAATAACCGGTTCGCCACATGCAAACTGCTCAGGAGGTGTTCTGTCATCTACTGCATCTCTCCAGTCACGTACTCCGTCGTTATCTGTATCCTGCAGATACGCATCGGAACCGGTAGCATTTAATCCGCGCGACCATCCTTCGGTAATGGCATTGTAAGTATCGTATGCGTCATCCAGACCATCCCGGTCAGCATCGTTGCCAATGAAGCTTACATCTGCAATAGAGTCATTAGGGAATTCATCCCAACCTTCAATATTATCGTCTTCTCCTTCGTTATCCGTATTGGTATCCAGGTAGTCTGGAGTACCATCTAAGTCCATATCCCAAGGTTCGTAAGTAATACCATTGTTTGCAGGATCGTAGGCATCATCCCATCCATCGCCATTTGAATCTGTTCCCGAAGGAAGGATATAGTCATATTCTCCATCTTCTGCAATTGTTGATTGCCACTCGATGTTGTCAACGATACCGTCATTGTCAGAATCAATGTCCAAACGGTCTACAATACCATCGCCATCTGAATCCAATGATGTTTGATCAAGTGCATTTTCTTCCTCAATAATATCAAGAATACCATCATCGTCATCGTCGATATCATCGTTATCAGGTACGCCGTCGCAGTCGCTATCCAACAGAACCTGGATAGTTACTTCTGCGGTGTCGCAGTTTTCAGTATTAACTGTATGGCATACTGAGTAAGTGAATGTAATCACAGCTTCAGTTGGATCTTCATTTACATAGGCTAAATTACCATCTGTAACACTTACTCCATTCGGTAGATCCGAAAGAATAGTAAAGCTTACATTCTCGCGGGTAGATCCTTCATCGTTGGCAAACAAATCAAGATTTCCTGAAACTGTTCCGCCCGGACAGTAAATCAAAGTCAGAATGTCATCGTTTGCATTGAATGGATCGAAACCACAATCAGCTTCACCTTCTTCTACAGTTACAATAGCCGTGCATGTTGCTTCGTTTCCACATTCATCAATTGCAGTTAATGTAACTACGTTTTCACCAACGCTTCCACAGAAGAATGTTTCCTGACTGATAAACATGGTGTCGATACCACTGCAGGCATCAGTTGTACCGGCGTTGATATCATCAACAGTTATGGTTGCAACACCGTTAGCATCCAGTTGAACAGTAATGTCGTTGCAGGTAACTACAGGAGCTGTGTTGTCAGAAACAATAACTGTTTGTGTAAATGAAGTTTCATTACCACAGTTGTCAGTAGCTGTCCATGTACGGGTTAAAGTATAGCTGTTTGCACAGTCACCGTCAGTTCTTGTTTCAGTAAATACAACCGGAACATCTGAGTCGCAATTGTCAGAAGCAGTCAGCACGTCAGCCTCAACAACGGCATCACACTCAGCAGTAATTTCTGCTTCAGGTAATGTTTCGTTGAAAGTTGGCGCTGTATTGTCCGAAACAGTTACAGTTTGTGTAAATGAAGTTTCATTATCACAGTTGTCAGTAGCTGTCCATGTACGGGTTAAAGTATAGCTGTTTGCACAGTCACCGTCAGTTCTTGTTTCAGTAAATACCACCGGAACATCTGAGTCGCAATTGTCAGAAGCGGTCAGCACGTCAGCCTCAACAACGGCATCACACTCAGCAGTAATTTCTGCTTCAGGTAATGTTTCGTTGAAAGTTGGCGCTGTATTGTCCGAAACAGTTACAGTT
>NZ_JBFHGM010000330.1:0-5139 GCF_041583095.1 Draconibacterium sp. | reverse complement strand
GAAGCCAGAGATGAGGCTGAACAACCATTTATGGTTACTTCGTTGAAAATTGATGAGAATACAAGAATGCAGATTGTAGGTGATGTTAAGCAGGAGCTGCGTAAATCGGCTGCACTGAACATTAACTACTCGTCAAGAAAGAAAGCTGAAAGATAATTCATTGAATTAGATACAGGAAAAGGGAAGCATTAGCTTCCCTTTTTTGTTGCTCGTTTTTTTCATTCGAAAAGGAATAACATCTTGCAGGACATATGGTTTCTCTGGCCAATACTTTCCATCACTTGATACTACAATTATAAACACAAGTGATGCGCAAAAAAGTCACTTGTGATTTTTATACAAATCACAAGTGTTTAAATTAGAAAAGACAAGTGATTAACTTTTATCATTCAAAAGCATGTATTTGTTACTTGAAAGAATAATAATTCGCCGAATTTCTGATTAAGATTTACAGCGATTAATTAATTTTGATTTTCCTGTTTTACGTCTTAAAAACAAAATAGAAGTGCCGATCCGGGAAACACGAAAAGCCTTGCACCAAAACAAGTATAACCGAACATAAACGATTTAAAAAAACACAATGAGAGTAGCTGTTGCACAAATTGAGGCCGTAAAAGGCAACATTGAAAAAAATGTTGAGACCCATCTTAAGTGGATAAAACAGGCCATTCGAATTGAAGCCGACATGGTGGTATTTCCTGAATTATCGTTAACCGGCTACGAAAGAGAGCTGGCCGGGGAGTTGGCCACCAACCCGGATGACAAAAGACTGGATGAAATGCAACGATTAAGTGATGAAAACGGCATAACCATCGGAGTTGGATTACCAACACGAAAATCGGACAATGTATTTATAAGCATGATTATTTTTCAGCCTCATACCGATCGAATAACCTATTCGAAACAATATTTGTACCCTCCGGAAGAACCGTTTTTTACCGCAGCCAAAAATCCAATGGTGCTTAACCTTGAAACAGAAGTAGTGTCGCCCGCCATTTGCTACGAAGCCTCAAATGACGCACACTGGGAGTATGCCAGCCAGAATAATGCAACAATTTATATTGCAAGCGTTTTAAGCTCGGTTGCAGGAATTGAGGCAGAAATTAAAAAACTTTCGGGCATGGCGAAGACCAAAAATATGGTAACACTTATGTCCAATTACGTGGGAAGTTCAGGTGGTTACGAATGCGCCGGAAGATCATCGGTATGGAATGAAAAAGGGGAGCTGATGGGGCAACTTGACGAAAAAACTGAAGGCTTGCTATTATTCGATACAGAAACAAAAGAAATTAAAACTGTCATTGAAGGCGAGGCATAACAGGCCAACTAAAAATCGAAACTATGAACAAACTATTAGACTACAACGAGCTTAGCAATAAAGCAGTCGGGCTTTTCTGGCAGGATTATAATTGTGCGCAATCTGTTCTGATTTCTTATTCCGATGTTTTGCAGGTGGATAGAGAAATCGCCATTAATTTATCGTGTGGATTTGGTGGCGGCATGGGCCGCCTGCAGGAAACTTGTGGCGCCGTATCAGCAGCCTACATGATTTTTGGTTTGGCAAATGCCGATTCGAAAGATAACCCGGAACAAGTGGAAAAGACCTATGGTATGGTTCAATCGTTTCATAATCGGTTTACGCAGCAGAAAGGAACAACGGTTTGCAAGGCATTAATCAATTGCGACTTAAACACCGAAGAAGGTCAGAATTATTTCAGAACCAATAACCTGAAAAAGGAAGTATGTGAAGGTTGTATCCGCGATTCGGTTAAGCTGATAAATGAAATAATTCGAGAATCTCACGGGGAATGATTTTCCCCTTCTTCGGTTGATAATTCACTCATATTTTACGCCCGGATTTTCTTTATTGTGGCTTTTGTTGCCCTTTAAGAAAGGTGATAATACCCCCGGCGGATGCCATAACAAAAAAGTACTCGGCAATAACTCCAATATAGAAAAATGGTGATTCTTCACCTCCTGTATTACCCGAGTGTACTTTGTGTATAACTAAGCCGGCGATGGCTACAGTAAGCGAGATGGCTGCAATTGTCAACAGTCCTTTTAACCGTTTCTGAAGTTTTTCAGCACGAGTGGCTTCAATTTCGTGCGAGAAAAACGATTGCTTTTTACGCGTTGTTATTCCCAAATAAATCCAAAAAGCCACCGAAAGAATTATCCCCCATGGGAAGGCAAAAAGAATCATCATAACTACGCCTACACCAACAACAAATCCATACAACAACATTTTATCGGGAGATGCGATTTCTGAAATATTTTTATGTTTTAATGAAGCCGCAATAAATGTAAGTATGGCGGCTGTTAGGTCGCAGGCTATACTTACGAATATTAGAATGGAAATGTAAAGAACATCGGTATTGTGTAGGTATGCAAATGCACCATCGGTATCTATTAAGCCTAAAATAAGCAGAAGTACCCCGATTACGATGTAGCTGCCAATGCGAATGTTGAAGTTTTGCCTGATTCTTTTTATTATGTGCAAATAGCCAAACAAGAGTACCAACCGAAAACCAATGGCCAGTGATATTCCTATTAAAGCTCCTGTGTTATTTTCATCGGGTAGAGTTTTGGTATACACTCCGGGCGTAACGATGAGTAAAAAAAGGATTGACAGTAACAATATACCGACTGCAATTACCAAAAGCCTGATATCTTCCTGCATTGTTTTCATAATAACTTGTTTGTTTTGCTACTCTTGCCGTTGTTCAAAATATAATCGTATCTTTTTTTACATAAATATTATGAAAAAGGTTACGGGATTTCGTCTGTTGAAATCGCTTCAGATTTCGGAAGAATTTTACTGTTTAGGATTCTAAAACCAGTTGAATAAGTTGTTGAACTTACCGGAGTACAAAAATTAACTCAAGGAAAATAAAATAGCAAAGAAAAGGTGTTTAGAGCGTATTATTAAATAAGCGAAATGCGAACTTTTTTATTTTTCAATTTAGTGTTACTGACTTCTGCGATTACTGCCTCAACCTTATCCGATCGAACGGCTACAAAAGCGCAGTCGTGTTTTAATTCGATCACGCCCAATTCATCTTTACCGAGTTTGCCCTGTTTGAAAAATAATCCGGCAATGTCTCCTTTCGAAATTTTATCTTTTCGTCCGCCCGAAACAAAAAGTGTATCCCATCCTGATGTGGTGGGGAGAGCTGCCTCTGTAAGTTCTTCAATTTCGGTAGGTTGAATAAATTCAGGATAATCTTCACCCTCCCATTTTAGAATATAAGCAGTTCCTTCACTGTGCATTCTTGCAGTCCGCCCGTTGCGGTGTGTAAATTCCTGAAAACGTAAAGGAAGATGGTAGTGCAGAATAAATTTTAACTCCGGAATATCTAGCCCGCGTGCTGCCAGATCGGTTGCAACAATTAATCGGTATGTCCCGTTTCTGAATTTAATCAGTACCCGCTCGCGGTCGGTTTGTTCCATTCCGCCGTAAAAAGTACCGTGGCTAATCCCGTTTTCAGTAAGATATGTACTAACCCGGTCAATCGATTCTTTAAAATTGCAAAAAATAATACCGGGTTGGTTTCCCAAATGGCGCAGTGCTTTTACCAGTGTTTCCAGTTTATCTTTCTCGGGCGAAACAATGGTTTTAATCTCCAGCTCAGGAACCTCATCCTTCAGGAAATTAACGCTAAGCGGATTTTTAAACGCCAGAAACTCGGGGATGCGCACACGATGAGTCGCCGATGTAAGCACCTTTTTCTCTACTTCAGGAAGGAAAGAAACAATGTCTTGCATATCTTTTTCAAAACCAATTTCCAGCGATTTATCAAACTCATCAAGCACCAGCGTTTTTATTTTGTGCGTATAAAACGTTTCACGTCGCATGTGGTCGGCAATTCTTCCCGGCGTGCCAATTAAGATGGCCGGTGGGCGGTTTAAATCAATGCGGTCTTTACTAAAATTTCGTCCACCGTAAAAAGCATTGCATTTGTAACCGGTACCCATGTCGCGGGTAACCTGCTCAATTTGTATCGCCAGTTCGCGCGAAGGCACCAAAATGAGCACCTGAACAAATTCGCAATCCGGATCGAGTTCGGCAACAATGGGTAACATAAAGGCCAGTGTTTTTCCTGTTCCGGTTGGCGAAAGTAAAATGGTATTATCGGCTTTATGAATGGCAAGTTTTGCTTCCTCCTGCATCGGATTAAGCTTCTCAATATTTAGCTTGCTGAGAATATTTTTCTGGTTCTTCTTTTTTCCTGACATGGCGCAAAGGTAAGTTTAATTCGTTCAGTTTGATCGAATCGAAACTTAACGGATTATAATTTAACGGTACCAACGCGATTACCTTCTCCTTCTGCGTCGGTCCTCTTTGGTAAAATTCCAGGTCAGTTTAGTACCGATCATTTGTGGAGAGCCCGGCACAAAAGTAGGTACACCAAACAGGCTTCCGGTATTTCCGGCGCTGGTGATAAACTGTTCGTCGAGTACATTGTTCGCCCAAACCGTTAATCGGATGTTCGGATCGGCCAGCTCAAGCCCGCCGTTAATATTCAGTAAACCATAACCATCCTGTTCCAGTCCGGGAGTGTTGGCATCCTCAAAATACATGTGCGATTTATACGAATACGTTGGCGTTACAAACAGCTTAATGTTGGGTGTAATGTTAACACGTGCATTCAACCCTACGGCAAAGCTGTGTTCCGGTGCCAGACTAAAAACATTGCCGGCATAAAGTTGTGCCGCTCCGTCAACATCGGTAGAGTCGAACTCAGTTTTTAACCATGCGTAATTGACAAACATATCCAATTGTTCTATAATGGCTACTCGTAAATTAGCCTCGGCACCATACGATGTTGCCTGCCCACCATCTTTAAACAGCAGGTTGTATTCCCCGGTTTGGCTGTCTGCTACCCACGCGCGGGTTTGAAAATCTTTGTAAAGCGAGTAGAAACCTGCCACGTCAACAAACACACGGTCGTAGAATGCGGCTTTAAAGCCCAGTTCATAATTATCGAGGATTTCCGGCTCCAGAACTTCCTCTTCTCCTGTTGAGGTAAACTGCAATACGGCAGGGCGGCGTCCGCGCGAGTAGTTGGCATAAATATTTCCGTATTCGTTAAAGCGGTATTTTAACCCTCCGCGCCAGGTATAGGAAATTGTATTTTT
>NZ_JBFHGM010000329.1:0-5139 GCF_041583095.1 Draconibacterium sp. | reverse complement strand
TTGAGAGAACTAAATTTCAAAATGACAAAGAACGTTTTAGGCTTAATGAGCCAAATTTGTTTAATTATTAACGTCCCAATTTTAATGGGACACTAGTGACATCTAAAATTAAATGAGATACAGAGAGAGATGAACGCACCATGTTCATACATTTAATTCTTTGTGCAAACATATACATATTTTTAAAAACTTAAAATATTGAGGAATATATTTTATTTTATTGTGTTTAGCGTATCTTTGGGCGCAGATTAATGTATAAACATGAAGTTGAACATAGATCATAAAAGTCAAACACCATTACATATACAAGCTGAAGCGCTTCTTCGGGAAATGATTCAGCAGGCAGAATACCAAAACGGAAAGTTACTTCCCAACGAAGTCGACCTGTCTAAACAACTCAATATTTCGAGAAATACTTTACGCCAGGCGATTAATAAACTGGTTTACGAAGGATTACTCATCAGAAAGAAAGGTTATGGCACAAAAGTGGCTGCAAAAGGCATACCGGGACGGGCAAAAAACTGGTACAGTTTTTCGCAGGAAATGCAGGCGTTGGGGATTCAGGTTCAGAATTTCGAGCTACATATAAGCTGGCAAAATGCCAATAAAGAAGTCAGCTCCTTTTTTAAGGTAGAACCCGACAAGCAAGTTCTTACACTGGAACGATTACGAGGGAAAAAAGACTTTCCCTTTGTTTACTTCATCTCCTATTTCAACCCAGAACTGGGCATCAGCAGCGATGAAAATTTTGCCAATCCGCTGTATGAGATCCTAGAAAAAAAATACAATGTAAAAGCATCACTTTCGTACGAAGAGATTAGCGCTATAAAAGCAACACCCTTTTTATGCAAAAAGCTAAACATTCCGAACGACGACCCGGTTCTTTTTCGACGCCGGTTGGTGTACGACGAGAACAAACGCCCAATCGAGTTCAACCTGGGATATTACCGCGGCGACAGTTTTGTATTTTCGGTGGAGAGTGAACGCAAATAACTGCAGAAATATACAGCCCATTAAGTTTATCATTCCCGATCGTTCTGATTTCTTAGTTCTGATTGATTCAGAAAAATAAAAAACCAAAAGTCCACACCCTTTGTTTTAAATTGGACCTTAGCCAATAAGTGAATCGTTAAAAACGATAGTGATATAGAAAAACGCCTCTAAATAAAAGTGTGCATGTCCATAAAAAATAATGCCACCAGACATGTAAAACGACAATAATGAGGTCTAAATATCATTTTATGTATATTCGCATCATAGTTTAGAGGGACAATTACATTTTGGGGACAGATGGCAAATAAAGAAAATCCTTCATATTTTCTTTGGGAGCGTTTTAAGAATGGTGACGATGATGCGTTTTACCGTATCTACGACCAGTATTTTAACGAACTGTACTCGTATGCCCTTAATTTTTCGAAAGACCAGGATTTTATAAAAGACTGCATCCACGACCTTTTTCTAAATCTTTATAAATACCGCAAAACACTTTCTTCAACAGATAACATTCAGTATTATCTGTTACGTTCGCTAAGACGGCTATTACATAAGGAAGGAACAAAAAAAAATACGCTTCTGCACGATGAGCAACTATTGCATTTGAACGACACACCGGTAATATCACTAGAGGATGAAATTATAGCCGACGAAACAAAAAAAGAAAATTTCAAGGCACTTGCCGATGTCATGAAAAAACTGACAAAAAAACAACAGGAAGCATTATCTCTAAAATTTGAACACAACTTAAGTTACCCCCAAATTGCCGACACTTTAAACATCTCGGTTGAATCGGCCAGAACAATGATATACAGAACATTAAAAGAGTTACGCAAAGCCATTAAAAAAGGAAAAACGAGTAACTCCATACTACTGTTTTTTATGCTTAGAAACCGAATTTAGACCGGGTAGACAATTTTTTTTATTTTTTTTGTCTATGTTTTTACTTCCATCCACTTTATGTAGATGTAGATTAAAACCATAATGGATAACAACGAAGTAAAAAAGGCATACGATATTTTGGCTGATGAAAAATTCAGTATCGATTCGACCGTTGAAAAAATTGAAAATAAAAAAGAATCGGAAACTGAGGAATTAGAGTTGGCCAGCACTATTTATTCCTTTCTGACTTCTTATAAAAAAACTCCCTCATCTCAGGATAAAGAAAATGTCCGGGCGCAGCTCCGTTCTTCAATTCAACAGGATAAACGGAAAAAAACACTTGCGCGCTGGACCGTGGCCGCCTCATTTCTTATTGTTATGTTTTCGGTGTGGCAGGTACAACGCACAGTTGATACAAGCGACTTCGACATTCTGGTTGAAACCATGCAACTCTCGCAACCCGATACTGCAACACAACTTATACTTCAGGATGGTCGCCAGGTTTTAATTGCCGAAGAAGAATCGAAGATCTTGTACGACGAAAAAGGAGAGAATATTACCATCGATTCTACTCAAAAAATTACGCAATCGTTAGAAAACAAAAAGCCTGTTTTTAATACGCTGGTTGTTCCCTACGGAAAACGTACACAAATTACGCTTGCCGACGGATCGAGAGTATGGCTGAATTCAGGATCGAAATTGGTATACCCCGCAACGAATACAGGCAACAAACGCGAAGTATACATTGATGGTGAAGCCATTTTTAATGTTGCACATATTGATAACAAACCGTTCTATGTAAATACCAAAGATTTTAAAATCAAGGTATTGGGAACAGTTTTTAATGTAAACGCCTACGAAGATGATAACAATAGTGGTACTGTTCTGGCGGAAGGAAAAATAGAAATCAGTTCGAATAACAATACATTGTTTAATAACGAGAAAAGAACAATTTTACCCGGAACACGAATTGTTTACAACAACAACACGGAACGTTTTGAGGAAAGCCAGGTTAATGTAAAAAACTATTTATCGTGGCGCGACGGCTACCTGATTCTTGAAAAAGAGCCACTTGAAACCATTCTTAAAAAAATATCGCGCTATTACAATGTTGATATAGAATTACAAAATGCGGCTATTGGCAAAGAAACATTCTCGGGAAATTTAAACCTAAGAAACACCGCAGAAGAGGTGCTGAACATTATAGCTGAAACCACTCAGATTAAACTAAATAGAGAAAACAATAAGCTAATCATAAATCTAAACTAGTTAAGCCTATGTAAAACCACTTGTTTTTGTCTTAAAAAAAATGAGAAAGCCTGCAGATGCTGGAACATCTGCAGGCTGTAAAAATTAATCAACATTGCTGCCAGGCAATGTATTTTAAAATTTATAAATCAAACAAATTTATGAAAAAAAGTAAAACGAGGTATCCCTATTGCTCTTTGGGCAAAGGAGGCACCCAATTTCTTCGGATTATGAGGATTACAATCTTTCTTTTGCTCGTTGGAATGAGCAGTGTTTTTGCCAACACTACTTATTCTCAAAGTGCCAAATTTTCGTTCATGTTAAGAGATGTAACCGTAAAGCAGGTTTTTGAGAAAATTCAGGACCAGAGCGAGTTTAACATCTTTTACCGGGACAGTCAGGTTGATCTGGAAAGAAAAATCGATGTGATCGCTGATCAATCTTCGGTGGATGAAATTCTGGAACAAGTATTGGCCAATACCAATTTAACCTATAAAATAATCGACCGGCAAATTGTTCTGGTTCCCGTAAAAGAGACAAAGGAAGAAGAGCCTGCGGAACAGGACCAAAAACCTGTTAGCGGACGAATTATCGATAGCAAGGGACTTCCCCTGCCGGGAGTTTCTGTGGTTATCAAAGGTACTTCTAACGGAACGATTACAAATGTAGATGGTATTTATACTATAAATGCCCCGGAAGATGCTGTATTAACTTTTTCTTTTATCGGAATGCAAAACCAGGAAATTCCTGTTAATGAAGTTCCTCGCGACATTGTTTTGGAAGAAGCAACCACCGACCTGGATGAAGTAATGGTAGTTGGTTACGGTACACAGAAAAAGGCTTCGGTAGTTGGAGCTATTCAAAACATTAATCCGGGAGAATTACAGATTAGTTCATCAAAAAATATTTCAAACACTTTGGCCGGAAAACTGGCCGGTGTAATTGCGGTAACCCGTTCGGGCGAACCGGGATACAACCAGTCTAATTTCTGGATTCGTGGTATTTCTTCCTTCTCGGGAAGCACAAATCCGCTGGTATTGGTTGATGGTGTTCAGCGTTCGCTGGATGATCTGGATATTTCAGAGATCGAATCATTTTCGATACTTAAAGATGCTGCAGCAAGTGCCATGTACGGTGTACGCGGTGCAAACGGAGTAATTCTGGTAAATACCAAACGCGGAAAAATTCAGAAACCTGTTGTGAATGTTCGGGTTGAGCATGCTATAACTGCTCCAACACAAATGCCTGAGTTCATTGGTGCTGCCGATCATATGCAACTGCTAAACGATTTGGCTTCAGAAGAATTTAAAGTTCCGTATTACGAGCAACTGGCGATTGACCGTACCCGTAGCGGATATGATCCGGAATTGTATCCGAATGTGGATTGGATAAAGGCTATTTCGAAAGATCATGCCTACAACACCCGGGCAAACCTGAATGTAAACGGAGGCTCGGCCATGTTACGATATAACCTCACTGCCTCGGCGTATAATGAGGATGGTATCATGAAAAGAGACAATTCGCTTTCGTACGATACCAGCACAGGCTTAACACGTTACAACCTGCGTTCGAATGTAGATTTGAACCTGACAAAAACAACATCAATGCGACTGAGCGTTGGGGGTTATCTGCAGAAACTACGCAAACAGTCGAACGGAACAAATACCGTATGGGACTATGCTTTTGACACGCCGCCAATGGTACACCCGGCCATTTATGCCGATGGAAAAATTCCGGTGCGCAGTTCGAGGGTAAACCCATGGGCTTACCTTACCCAGTATGGATATGGCGTTTATACCAGCAGTAAACTGGAATCGCTTTTCTCATTAGAGCAAAAACTGGATTTTATTGCTGAAGGCTTAAGCACAAAACTGTCTTTTTCTTTCGATAACTACAGCTATAGCTCGTTAACCCGTAGTAAAAATCCAACTTATTATCTTCCGGCCACAACGCGCGATGATGAAGGGGAATTAGAGCTGACTTTATTAAGTTCAGGTTCTGAGTTCTTGAACTACG
>NZ_JBFHGM010000328.1:0-5288 GCF_041583095.1 Draconibacterium sp. | reverse complement strand
CTGCATTTAAGCACTCATAAGTAGTCATAAGTGCTCATAAGTTCCACTTTAACGCTAATTAAGTTCCGGTACAAATATGGTACGAATATATGCTAAAAATACATGAAAAACAAGTTAACAATACCAAGTGACTACAAACAAGAAAACGCAGTAAGTCAGAAACTTACTGCGTTTTACTAGTTATTGATTATCCTTAATAATCGTACCCTATTTGACTTCTTCAAAGTCAACGTCGGTTACTTCGCCGTCGTCTCCTTTTGAGTCGCCACCTTGTGCGCCTGCATTCGGATCGGCTTGTGGTCCTCCCTGAGGTCCTTCAGCACCACCCTGTGCTTGCGATGCGTTGTACATTTCCTGCGAAGCTGCCTGGAATACTGTGTTCAACTCGTTCATTGCAGCATCAATAGCAGCCAAATCTTTTGAAGCGTGTGCTTCTTTCAGCTTTTTCAAAGCATCTTCGATCGGACCTTTTTTATCAGCAGGCAATTTGTCACCATATTCTTTCAACTGCTTCTCAGTCTGGAAGATCAAACTGTCAGCCTGGTTGATTTTATCAGCCGTTTCTTTTGCTTTTTTATCGGCTTCAGCGTTTGCTTCTGCTTCCGATTTCATACGGTTGATCTCTTCATCCGAAAGACCTGAAGAAGCCTCGATACGGATCGACTGCGATTTACCTGTTGCTTTATCTTTTGCGTGTACGTGCAGAATACCGTTGGCATCGATATCGAAAGTTACCTCAATTTGCGGAATACCGCGTGGTGATGGTGGAATTCCGTCTAAGTGGAAACGACCGATAGTTTTGTTACCCGATGCAATTGGACGCTCACCTTGCAGAACATGAATTTCTACGGAAGGCTGATTGTCGGCAGCAGTTGTAAATGTTTCCGATTTTTTAGTCGGAATAGTGGTATTCGACTCAATCAACTTGGTCATTACACCCCCCATCGTTTCAATACCTAACGAAAGTGGAGTTACGTCAAGTAGAAGAACGTCTTTTACTTCACCGGTTAAAACACCTCCCTGAATAGCTGCACCGATTGCAACCACCTCGTCAGGGTTTACACCTTTTGAAGCTTCTTTACCAAAGAATTCTTTTACTTTATCCTGAATGGCAGGAATACGTGTTGAACCTCCCACAAGGATTACTTCGTCGATATCACTTGCTGTCATACCTGCATTTTTCAATGCCTTACGACAAGGTTCGATTGTAGCGTTGATCAACGAATCGGCCAACTGCTCGAATTTTGCACGCGACAATGTTTTCACCAGGTGTTTTGGAATACCGTTAACCGGCATAATGTATGGCAGGTTGATCTCGGTTTGAGAAGAGCTCGATAATTCGATTTTTGCTTTTTCAGCAGCCTCTTTCAAACGTTGCAAAGCCATTGGATCTTTACGCAGGTCGATGCCTTCTTCGCTGTTAAACTCGTCGGCCAACCAGTCGATAATTACCTGGTCGAAATCGTCACCACCAAGGTGTGTATCACCGTCGGTCGATTTCACTTCAAAAACACCATCACCCAACTCAAGAATAGAAATATCAAAAGTACCACCACCAAGGTCGAATACTGCGATTTTCATGTCTCTGTCCATCTTATCCAAACCGTAAGCCAACGATGCAGCAGTAGGTTCGTTAATGATACGACGCACTTTTAAACCGGCAATCTCACCGGCTTCTTTTGTTGCCTGACGTTGCGAATCGCTAAAGTATGCAGGAACAGTTACTACTGCTTCTGTTACTTCCTGTCCAAGATAATCTTCCGCTGTTTTCTTCATTTTCTGAAGTGTCATTGCCGAGATTTCCTGTGGCGAATATTTTCTGTCGTCGATTTCAACACGTGGTGTGTTGTTTTCGCCTTTTACAACTTTATAAGGTACACGGTTTACTTCTTTTGATACCTGATCAAAAGTTTCTCCCATGAATCGTTTAATCGAGAAAATTGTTTTTGTTGGGTTAGTGATTGCCTGACGTTTTGCAGGATCACCAACTTTGCGTTCTCCGTTTTCTACGAAAGCAACGATAGAAGGTGTTGTACGTTTTCCCTCGCTGTTAGGGATAACTACAGGCTCGTTACCTTCCATTACAGAAACACAAGAGTTTGTGGTTCCTAAGTCAATTCCGATAATTTTTCCCATTGTTATATTTTTTAAGTTTTTATTGTTCTAAAAATTTACGTCAGGAAATAATCAATGATTGTGCCATGGGAAAATCGGCGGAATGAATGTAAAATCTGACATAGTATTGCCCCGACACAATAAAAATCCTGTCAGGAGTGATGACAAAACGACAGAAACAAAGGAAGTGTAACACTCAATAAATATCCCGTCAGTTTCATCAATCAGAATGTTTACTATTTTTAAACGACTAAACAAAAACAACTATGACAACTAAATCATTACGGACTGAACCACAAAAAAGACTTCAATCGTTAGACGTGCTCCGCGGATTTGATATGTTTTGGATAATCGGCGGCGGTGTTTTGGCAACTGTTATTTCGCAAATAACCGGTGCCGACTGGCTTGGCGAACAAATGCACCATGTTAAGTGGGCCGGCTTTCATTTTGAAGACCTGATCTTCCCGCTTTTTATGTTTATCGCCGGAGTAGCGATACCATTTTCGATAAAAGCAAAAATTGAAAAAAACGTACCTAAGAAACGACTGGCGCTAAAAGCTCTGAAAAGGATGGTCATGCTAATTATTCTCGGAATTCTTTACAATGGTGTTTTCCAAAACGGATTTGCCAACGGCCGTATTGCCAGTGTGCTGGGGCAAATTGGCATCGGGTACTTTTTTGCTTCGCTTATTGTTATTTATTTTCATTCGTTTAAAAGCCGGATTTACTGGCTGGCGGGTATACTTGCAGGTTTTGGAATCATTCAGTTACTTATTCCGGTGCCGGGAGTTGGTGCAGGAGTATTGACACCCGAAGGTTGTATAAACGGGTACATCGATCAGCTGTTTTTACCGGGGCGATTATATGGCGAAACCTTCGATCCGGAAGGAATAATGTGCAGTCTATCTGCAACAGGAATTACACTGATGGGCACCATTGCCGGTAACATCCTGCGAAACCGTAAAACCACCGACTGGCAAAAAATGGGTTACATGGCTGCCACCGGAGTTGGTTTGATCGTTATGGCGCTTGTCTTTTCTACCTTCTACCCCATTATCAAAAGCTGCTGGACTTCAACATTTAATATGCTTGCCGGTGGAATTAGCTTTCTGCTGATGGCTTTGTTTTTCCTCATTATCGATCATTGGAAAATCCGTGGTTGGGCATTTTATTTCAGGATAATTGGAATGAACTCCATTTTCGTTTACCTTTTTGTGCGCATCATTGATATGCAACACATTACCGAATTCTTTTTTGGATGGATCACCAAACCAATGGGCGAAGCAGGCCAATTCCTTATGCTGTTGTTTGGTCTTGTATTGATTTGGGGATTACTTTATTATATGTACAAAAAGAAGATTTTTCTGCGGGTTTAAGTTCTAATATTTACTGCGGTAAATCGACAAGGAAAACTCCGGCCCCGGTACAACAAACTGTTCGCCATCAGCAATACGCCAGGCAAAGTTCAGATTTACCCTCGACTTGCTGTTCAGTTGGGTAAAGTAGGCTACATAAGGAATAAAATTATTGCTTAACGTACCCACTTCATCAAAATTGTTTAGCTGAATACCGGGCACATAACGCATTCCAAAATCGAACTGTGTTTTCAGGTTGGGGTAATAACTCCATCCCATGTTAATATCTGCTGTTGCCCAGTCGCGGCTCACATTCGAGTTAACAAGGTGCTCATCAATATATCCCATATCCGTTTTTGTGTATCGGTTATACACCAACCCGGCTGAAAAATTACGGTTCCATTTTACATTTACATATTTGGCATTGTCGTATTGAATGTATCCACCATACAGAAAGTCGGGCTCCTGATTGTAATATTTGAAATGCGGACCAATTTCAAAGCGGTTTCCCTGGTAACGCGGATCAAATTCGCTGAAATGCCATTCGGCAGCCATCGATTCAGGAGAAGCCAGCACAAAAGTACTACGAATAAAATCCACCACTTCCTCCATTTCCTTTTCAGGAACGTGTCCTTCCCTAAAATCGCGGTTGTGTTTAATATTGGCAATCACCTGCGCAAACTGTGCAATTTCGTAATCAGAGAACAAACGCCCCGGGTAATATTTTTCCAACAGGTAGTGTGCGGTCATTAAATGGTTCATCGGGCTTAAACGTCCCGATCCCCAACCAACTTTTGCATTTAAACCATAGCGCAGGCGGTCTTTGGTATCGCTTACGTCAACCGGAGTGGTTACACCCAGCGAGTCGGTGCTGGTTCCGTCCAGGTTTTGTTTATACACCTCGTAACGCCCCCAGGCGCTTACATCAATTACGGTATAACTTTTTGCATCGTAATAGTAACGGTAACTATAATCGACATTTGCCGAAGTTCGTACACCATAAAAATCCTGATCGGCAATAATGTATTCCACTTTCGAGCTGTCGATCCAATCGCCATAACCGCCATACGGACCAACTTCGAATCGCATATTCAAACGTTCCTGCTTGTAATCCAACAAATTCCAATAGGTATTTTCAATCCTGAATTTGCCATTCAGTAAAGTCCGATCTTCATCAAAACGGCTTTCGTCGCTCAACAATTCTTCCGTTTCTTTACTCACGCCCAAAATCAATCCCCAGTTCAGTTCGTGCTTTTTAAACGAAACCACCTCGTTATTGATCTCCTGCTGCTGCGCCCCGGCAACAAACACGGTAAATACAAAAATAAGTAGCAAACAAATTTGAGGGAATACGCTATTTAGTTTTCTCATTTTCCGACTTTGAAATTAGCCACAAAGAAAATAAACCTTCTGAAAACTACCTGCATAAACCGGTTAATAAAAGTTAAGCACCTACCGTCGGCGAGCGAAAAAACGGCTGCTTTTGGGTTAAAATGAAAGGATTGGTTAATTTTGCTCTCTAATTTGAATACAAACAGACATGTCAGTACATAGCGAAGTTCGAAAAGTTACCACGCACCGTTTATCAGAAATGAAACTGCGCGGAGAAAAAATATCGATGTTAACAGCCTACGATTACAGTATGGCACAGTTGGTTGATGAAGCCGGTATAGATGTTATTCTGGTTGGCGATTCGGCCTCGAACGTAATGGCGGGCCATGAAACCACGCTGCCAATTACTCTGAATGAAATGATCTTTCTGGGGTCGTCGGTGGTGCGTGCTGTAAACCGTGCGCTTGTGGTGGTCGACCTTCCATT
>NZ_JBFHGM010000327.1:0-5293 GCF_041583095.1 Draconibacterium sp. | reverse complement strand
TCCGTCCTATTTCCCAAAGGCCAATGGAACTTATTATGCCTTCACACGCATTTGGTCTCCAAAAGCCCAGAAATTAGGTGTATGGATTGGTTTTCACGACTGGTCACGTTCCGGGGGAAGACGCGGAGGGCCATTCCCGAAACAAGGGAAATGGCACAATACCGATCCGAAAGTTTGGGTTAATAATCAACTAATTGATGCCCCAAACTGGCAACAACCCGCCCTCGAATCCAGCTCTGAAGAAATACCTTTTACAGATGAAAATTATTTCTTCAGAGAACCCACATACATCAATTTTGAAAAGGGGTGGAATGAAGTTCTATTGAAGATTCCATTAACTGAAAATACATGGAAACGAATGTTCACGTTCGTTCCGCTTGCTGGAAGTAATGGCAATTTTCAGGAGGTAGAACAACTAAAATACAATTCAGAAATCACATTAAAAACCAACAAATAAAGCATGATTACTAAAATTGAAGGACTTATAGCAGCGCCATTTTCCACACAGGATAAACAAGGAAATATTCTTTATGACCGGATTCCTCTGTATCACGATCTTCTCGAAAAAAATGAGGTAAGCGGCGCATTCATTAATGGCTCAACCGGCGAAGGAGTTTCTCTGACTCAAAAAGAAAGGATGAAAATTGCTGAATATTGGGCTCTGGCAGCAAAACAAAGCAAGCTAAAAATAATCAACCTTGTTGGCGGAACCAGTTATGCCGAATGCATCGAGAATGCCCGGCACTCGGAAGAAATTGGGATGGATGCCATAGCACTACTCGCACCCTATTATTTTAAACCTGCAAATGCCAAAGCGCTGGTTGAATTTTGTGCTAAAGTGGCGGAGGCAGTTCCACAAATGCCGGTTTACTTTTATCATATTCCGGTGCTTACAGGATGCAACATTTCCATGTACGACTTTTTGAAAGTGGCTTCAACTGCCATTCCAAACCTTGCCGGAATTAAATACACCCACGAAGATTTTATGGATTTTCAGAGTTGTATCAACTTTGAAAACGGTAAATATGATATGCTTTGGGGGCGTGACGAGAACCTTTTATCGGCATTGATTTTGGGAGCACGCGGAGGAGTTGGAAGTACATTTAACTATGCCGCCCCACTCTACTACCAGCTTATTGATGCCTTTGATAACGGATACTTTGAAATGGCACGTAAGTTACAGCAACAATCAATCGACATGATTCGCCTGTTGGGAAAATACGGAGGAATCGCAACCGGAAAAGCCTACATGCGGTATATTGGTTTTGAATGCGGGGAATTTCGTTTGCCGGTAAAAAATATGAGCAATGAAGCGTACCAGGAATTTGAAAAAGATGTTCAGGGATTACAAATGCAGGATCTGTTCAGCAAGCTTTAAGTCAATCGTAAACCTATTTGTATTACTCTTTCTGGGGATTATTTTTTTACAATGTACCCCGGGTGATAAAGAAACAGCTATGAAGATCAATTGGGGAAGTTTACCAGATATACCGCCAGCCACCGATCAGCAGGAACAAAAAGGGCTTGCAGGTCCATTGGCTGGCATATCTTCAGAAACTTTAATTGTTGCAGGAGGTTCAAATTTCCCGGATTCCCTGCCTTGGAAGGGTGGAACAAAAACCTATTACGATGATATTTTTTTCTTCAATCTAAAAGAGAATGAAGCCGTTTGGAAAGTCGCCAATGCAAAATTACCTATTTCGTTGGCCTACTCTACATGTGTATCATTAAACGGTGAAATTATTTGCATAGGAGGCGAAAATCAGGACGGGCCACTTTCGAAAGTTTTTAAACTGAAGTTGAACAAGACAGAAGTTGAAATCAGTGCGCTTACGGATTTTCCAGAGGCCATCTCAAATAGCGGTGCTGCAACTATAGGATCGGTAGTGTATGTTGCCGGAGGTTCAGCGGTTGAGGGAAACCTGGCAAGGTTTTATTGTGCCGATATGTCGACCCAAAAAGTGGAGTGGAAAAAGCTTCCCGATTTACCAAAACCAGTGTCTAACGCAGTTGTGGCAGCTCAGTGGGATGGTACGGAAAACTGCATTTATGTGCTTGGTGGTCGCAACAAAAAGGGTGAACTAACAACTTTCTATACTTCAATCTGGAAATATTCACCATCGAAAAACAAATGGCAGATAGATGGAGAAATAAGCAGTGATGAAATGAATTCGATAACGCTTGCTGCCGGGACAGGTGCAGCCGTAGGAAAAAACCACATTATTTTACTGGGTGGCGATAACGGTTTTCTCTACAATAAAACGGAGGAATTTATCAATGCTACGGCAGCTGCTGAAAATCAGGAGCAAAAACAGCAAATCATAGAACAGAAAATTAAACACCTGGAAAGCCATCCGGGATTTAGCAGGCAGGTATTTCTATACAACACATTATCAAGACAATGTATTGAAATAGATGAACTGCCTTTTCCGGCTCAGGTAACAACCCTGGCGGTAAAAGACGGTAACCGGATTTACGTTCCCAACGGAGAAACCAAACCTGGTGTGCGCACTCAGAAAGTTACGTTTGCCGAATTTTCAGTGGCCAATAAGAAATAATTTAAGCAGTAAAACAGAAAAAGATGGACCTTAAATTCTTATCCGAAAAATATAAAAATGAGTTGCTCACAAATGTGATTCCTTTTTGGGAGAACAACTCAATCGACAAACAATGTGGCGGTTATTTTACCTGTTTAGACCGTGAGGGGAACGTGTTTGATACCGACAAATTTATCTGGCTGCAAGCCCGCCAGGTTTGGATGTTTGCGAAACTCTACAACGAAGTAGAACAAAGACCGGAATGGCTGCAAATTGCCTTGAATGGTGCTGCATTTCTTCAAAAATATGGGCACGACGGAAATCTAAACTGGTACTTTTCATTAACTCGCGAAGGCAAGCCGCTTGTGCAGCCATACAATATATTTTCTGACTGTTTTGCGACCATGGCATTGGGTCAGCTTGGCAAAGCTACCGGCAATGAAGAATTTACTTCAATTGCAAAAGATACCTTCCAAAATATCCTAAAACGAAAAGACAATCCAAAAGGAAGTTACAATAAACTTGTATCCGGTACCCGTCCGTTAAAAGGCTTTTCGCTACCGATGATTCTCTGCAACCTGTCGCTGGAAATCGAACACCTGTTGGAGTCCGACTTGGTGGATAGCACCATTAATCAAGTGCTATATGAGGTAATGGAAATCTTCTACCAGCCGGATTCCGGATTGATTCTGGAGAATGTAAATCCCGACGGTAGCTTTTCGGATTCCTTCGAAGGACGTCTGCTAAATCCCGGACATGCCATTGAAGCCATGTGGTTTATCATGGATTTATCGGAAAGGCTAAAAAGACCTGACCTCGCACAAAAAGCAGTTGATATTGCTTTACGAACCTTAAAATACGGATGGGATGAAAAATATGGCGGTATTTTCTATTTCCTCGACATTAAAGGAAATCCGCCGCAACAACTCGAATGGGACCAGAAACTTTGGTGGGTACACATCGAAACATTAATCACCCTTATTAAAGGTTATGAGCTTACCGGAAACCGGGAATGTATAAACTGGTTTGAAAAAGTACACGATTACACCTGGTCGCATTTTGCAGACCCGAATCATGGTGAGTGGTTTGGATACCTGGACCGAAGAGGAGATGTATTATTACCTTTAAAAGGGGGTAAATGGAAAGGCTGTTTCCATGTACCGCGAGGACTATTCCAGGTTTGGAAAACATTGGAAAAAATAAATGACAAAACATAAACAGACATCAAATAACTTGAACGAATGAATCAACTTAGAAATAAATCGATATACCCCTGGATTGTAGTTGCTCTTTTATGGGTGGTTGCTCTGCTCAATTACATGGATCGCCAGATGCTATCCACCATGAAAGTATCGATGATGATTGATATTAAAGAGCTTGAAACTGCGGAGAATTTTGGTCGGTTAATGGCTGTTTTTTTGTGGATATACGCCTTGATGAGCCCCGTTGCAGGTTTAATTGCCGACCGCGTTAACCGAAAATGGTTAATCGTTGGGAGTTTAGCTGTATGGTCAGGCGTTACGCTTTCAATGGGCTATTCAAATAATTTTCAGGTTTTATACGTACTTCGGGCTTTGATGGGAATTAGTGAAGCACTCTACATCCCTGCGGCACTTGCACTTATTGCCGATTACCATAAAGAAGGAACGCGATCGCTTGCAGTTGGGATACATATGACCGGATTGTACTTTGGCCAGGCGATAGGCGGATTTGGAGCGACGGTTGCGCACCAGTTTTCATGGCAAACTACTTTTCATTCATTCGGATTAGTGGGGATTGCTTACAGCGTAATTCTTGTTTTCTTTCTTCGCGAGAAAAAAGACCGTTTTGTTTCAGTACAAACTTCAGCAACCAATTCAGCAAAAATCAGTGGATTTTCATCCATCTCAAAAAGTCTTGGAATGTTACTCGGGACTGTGAGCTTTTGGGTAATTCTGTTTTATTTTGCCGCTCCCAGTTTCCCGGGATGGGCGACAAAAAACTGGTTACCCACCTTATTCTCTGAAAGTTTAGGAATGGACATGTCAAAAGCCGGACCACTGGCTACCATTACTATTGCGGCTTCGTCTTTTATTGGGGTAATCTCAGGAGGAATACTTGCTGACCGATGGATTTCAAGAAATTTACGCGGAAGAATCTTTACAGGAGCAATCGGATTAAGCCTGATGATTCCATCATTACTTCTACTTGGATATGGAAATGGAATTTTAGGCGTAGTTGGTGGTGGTGTAATTTTCGGAATTGGCTATGGAATGTTCGACGCCAATAATATGCCCATCCTTTGTCAGTTTGTATCACCCAAACACCGTGCAGCAGGTTACGGATTGATGAATTTAACAGGTGTATTTGCAGGAGCATTTGTAACAGAGTTGCTTGGCAAATCAACAGATTCAGGGAATCTGGGAAGAGATATGGCTTTACTCGCAATTCCGGTGGCAGCAGCAGTTCTGATTCAACTACTTACACTCAAACCAACCACTGCCAACAAAGAGAATGATTAATTGAGTTCTCGTTTAAACGAGTTTATTTCCATAATTGATACCCAGGAAACCATGAGACAGATTTGCCTTTCACTTTTACTCTTGTCCAACCTTCTTCAGCTTTCTGCACAAGAGAATAATTTTAGCACCTACTACAATCAGCGGCTAACGTTATTTGAAAAGCTTCCGGACACCCCGAATGAAATCATCATGCTGGGCAATAGTATAACTGATGGATGTGAATGGAGTGAACTATTTCAAAATCCCAATATTAAG
>NZ_JBFHGM010000326.1:0-5305 GCF_041583095.1 Draconibacterium sp. | reverse complement strand
TTAAACCAAATTCTTCCAAAGCCTTTACAAATTCTTGTAATAATTGGAAGCTGTAGATATTTGGTTCCAGGTTAAAAGCAATAATATTCTGGAAACTGTCGTGTTCGGGATTCATCACCACAATTGGAATAGTGATGCCTGCATTTCGTAGTTGAACACCTTCGTCGGCCACAGCAACTGCCAGGCAATCTACATTTTGGTGTTGCAAAAGTTGCGCAATTTCCACATCGCCGCTGCCATATGAAAAAGCTTTTACCATTACCATTATTTTGGTTTCTGCACGCAATAATTTTCTGAAAGTGTTAAGATTATGCACCAGTGCATTCAGGTTTATTTCAAGCACCGTTTGATGCGCTTTCTGTTGAAGAAGCGCTGATATTTTTTCTAATTCAAATTGCCGCGCACCTTTTAATAAAATTGCCGACGATGAGTAATTGCTTCGCACAAAGCGTTTTTCAAACTCACTGCGATTGGCATAAAACTCGCTTTCCAATTGAAAAATATGCTGGTGTTGGTAAAGGTCTTTGCCAATTCCTGTGAGCTTGTTAATTCCCCATTCCTGAAAAAGCTGGTTTACCTTCGAATAAAGTTCTGTCGTTTTAATACCTGTTTGCTGAATATCAGATAGAATTACATGCTTAAACAAATGGCTTTTGGCTGCTTGTTGTTTTAGCACCGATAGTGCAATACTCAGCGAATTCAAATCCGAATTGTAATAGTCGTTAATCAGCAAACAGTTGTTTATTCCCTGTTTAATTTCGAGGCGCATAGCCACCGGTTGCAGCTTGCTGAATTGCTTCAGAAAATCTGTCGGGTCTTTCTCCAAAGCAATTAGTGTGGCAAAACAATGGCAGGCATTTTCAAGTGCCGATTCATCGGTAAATGGGATTGAAAACAAATAACAATTATCATTAATTCTTACCTCAATTTCAGTACTAGCCGATTTTATTTTGCTTTTGAATTGAATAGCCGCGTTATTGTTCTTCAACGACCAGTTTATGGGATCAATATTGTTTTGCGAACAAAACGCTGCTATGTTTTTTGAGTACAAGCGATCTGACCGAAATGCCAGTTTTTTTACGCCTGAAAACAGTTTTAATTTCTCGAGCAGTTTCTTCTCAAGCGAGTGAAAATTTTCCTGGTGAGCATCACCAATGTTGGTCAATATTCCAATGTCGGGCCGAACGATTCGTGCAAGCTTCTGCATTTCTCCCGGCTCCGATATTCCTGCTTCTAAAATTGCAAGGTCGTATTGCTTATCAATTAACAATGCCGATAAGGGAACACCTATCTGAGAGTTGTAGCTTTTCGGGCTTCGTATAATCTTCAGTTCAGCCGAAAGCAGATCGTATAGCCATTCTTTTATAATAGTTTTCCCATTGCTGCCGGTAATTCCAATAACGGGCTGCCAAAACTTGCTACGGTTATAAGCCGCGAGTTGCTGAAGTGCAAAAACCGTGTCCTTTACCAAAATGTAGCCGGCTTTGTCATCGATAACATTTTTATCGGAAACGATAAATAGCTGTACGCCTTTTTTACGAAGTTGAGCTATGTAATTATGTCCGTTAAAAACGGGACCGGTTAAGGCAAAAAAGGCAACGTGTGATCCGCCGAAAAAAGTCCGGCTGTCGGTAATAATTTCTGAAACAGTAAAATCCTGAAACGATGAGGAAGCGAAAAACTCACCATTTACTGCGGCGCTTATTTGTTTAGCCGTCAGGTTGATCATTATTCCTTATGTGCTTTGTTGTAACAGCGTCGGCAAAGTGGTTCGTAAATATCTTTTTCGCCCAGCAAAACCACTTGCTCTTTTTCCGAAAGGCGATGAGAGAATTGTGCGATGCTTCCGCACCGAACACAAATAGCATGTACTTTGGTAATGTAATCGGCAACGGCCATCAGTCCTGGAATCGGACCAAAAGGTTCGGCTTTAAAATCCATGTCCAGACCGGCCACAATTACGCGAATACCCATATTGGCCAACTGGGTTACCACATTTATCAACCCTTTGTCGAAAAACTGGGCTTCGTCAATTCCAATTACATCAACATCTCCGGCCAGCAGTAAAATATTGGCCGAGTTTTCAACCGGAGTTGAGTGGATGGCATTTTCATCATGCGAAACCACTTCCGTTTCCGAGTAACGAACATCAACCATCGGCTTGAAAATCTCCACCTTTTGTTTGGCAATTTTAGCACGTTTCAGCCGCCTTATCAATTCTTCGGTCTTTCCCGAAAACATCGACCCGGCAACAACTTCAATGGTGCCAACTTTTTTATGGCTGTTTATATCTCTTTCAATAAACATTTAACGTTACTCTTTTTGGTAATACTATTCTTACAGGGTATTTTTATTTACTACTTTTACAAAAATAAAATTTACAGGCTTGTTTGGGCACTGTAAAGCTCGATTAATTTACCAACATCGCGTTAAAAGCTTGGATGAATGGACAATAATAAGTTATTTAAATTTCTGCTAAAAGATATTTCGGAGATAGAAGAATTGTTTGCCGAAAAAGGTACCGAAGGATTCGATGAACTGGAAATCGAATTTATCCGCACACGTTTCAATGGAGCAAAACACATTATTCAGCTGTTAGGCGAAAAAGATGTACCGTCGCAAAAAACGATAGTAACAGGTCCTGCTGCAACGAAAGTTGTTACAGAGGCAGAAACTGTGAACGCCAATAATTCAGTACAGTCACAAGCTCGGCTCTCGGAGGAAGAAAAGGAAAGTTTGGCTGCTTTGTCGGACTTTGAAGAGGAGTTAAAGCAGGAAGAAAGTAAGCCGGAAACAGTTGTACAAGAAGAGGGAATTAATTCGCCAGAAGCAGAACCTGAAGAGGACGAACAAAAATCAGTTGAAGAAGAGGAAACAGTTGTAGCTGAAGAAGTGGAAGAGCAGGAAAGTGTTACTACTGAAGCTGAAGAAGAAACTTCGGAGGAAGAAACAATAGCTGAGGAAATAGATGAAGAGCCTGTAAGCGAAAAAGAACCACCGCAAATTGCCGAACCGGAAGACGAATCGGAACCTGTTGTGATTAGTAACCGAATTGGTGATCGTGTTATTTCCGAAAAATCGGTTAATGACCTGCTTAGCGGAAATGGTGATAAAAAGCTGGAGTATAAAATATCAAACAGCCCGGTAAAAAGTATACAGGCTGCTATCGGTATAAACGACCGCTATCAGTATATTCGGGAGTTGTTTAGCGGCAGCGCCGAAACCTTTGCAAAAACGGTTGTTGATCTCGATAATTTGGGCAATATTCAGGAGGCAGTAGCTTATTTGCAAGAGAATTTTAAGTGGAAAAAGAACGAAACCAGCCTGAAATTTGTAAACCTTGTAAAGCGCCGGTTCCCCAATGGATAACGAAGCAAAATTAATACTCGTTCCAACGCCTATTGGTAATCTGCAGGATATCACGCTGCGGGCAGTTGAGGTTTTAAAAACGGCCGATATAATCTTGGCGGAAGATACACGTGTGTCGTCAAAACTTTTAAAACACCTCGAGATAGATAAGAAACTACTTGCACATCATAAGTTTAACGAACATAAAACCACGGCGGCAATCGTTTCAAAAATTGAACAGGGAAATACGGTAGCTTTAATTTCCGATGCCGGAACTCCTGCTATTTCGGATCCTGGTTTTCTGTTGGTACGGGCTTGCGTGGAGAAAAACGTGAAAGTGGAATGTTTGCCCGGTGCAACGGCATTAATTCCGGCTTTGGCGGTTTCGGGTTTGCCAACCGATAAATTTGTTTTCGAAGGATTTTTGCCACAGAAAAAAGGACGGCAGACCCGTTTGAAAATTCTAGCGGAAGAGCCGCGAACCATTGTGCTTTACGAGTCGCCCTATCGTTTGGTAAAAGCGCTTGGCCAGTTCGCCGAATTTTTTGGCCCCGAACGAAAAGCCTGCGTCTGCCGCGAACTAAGTAAAATGTTCGAGGAGGTGAAACGGGGAACAGTTACTGAATTGCAGGAATACTACACTGAACATACTCCAAAAGGCGAAATTGTGATTGTTGTTGAAGGGAAACAAAATTGACAAGTCTTTCAACATAAATTACCTTTAACAATAGCGATGAGGAAAAAATACACGCATCTTTTTTTTGACCTGGACAATACTTTGTGGGATTTTAAAACCAACTCCAGATGTGCTATGCTGAAGACTTATGAGATGCTTAAGCTGGATAAGGGTAGCGTGAAATTTGATGTGTTTTTTGATGAGTACTGTCGTAATAATGATGAACTTTGGTTGGCTTATCGCAGAAAAGAGGTAACAAAAAAGGAACTTACCCGGCAGCGTTTCCAGTTAACTTTCGATTCATTAGATATAGATACGATTGATGCGTTAGTGATGAACGACATGTATTTAAAGGAAATGCCCAAACACTCTCATCTTATTGACGGAGCAAGGGAAGTTCTTGATTATGCAAGGTCAAAAGGCTATCGTTTATTTATAATAACCAATGGTTTTAAAGAAGTTCAACACGAGAAGTTAAAACAAGCAGGACTCCAAAACTATTTCGAAAAGGTATTTATTTCTGAAGAAATAAAAATACCAAAACCCGGTCGGGGAATATTTGAACACGCCATTAAATCATCCAATGCCAAAAAGAAAAACAGTTTAATGATTGGCGATGATTGGGAAGTTGATATATGCGGAGCGGCTAACTTTGGTATTGATGCTGTTTATTTTAATCGTTTACAACAGCCATTAAATAATTTGACTGGTGATGTTACAATTATCGGTTCACTGAAGGAATTATTTTTGGTTGTGTAATCCAGCTTCTCTTTCCCTTAATAACTTATGTTTTCTGTTTGATCAATCTCTGCTGTCGAGAATATGGTAGATTAGCAAAATCACTTCATTATTGATCATTCATCATTTCTCCTTTTCTTGATAATAATACTCTGCTTTATTCTAAAAGGTACTATTTGTTGGTGAATTATGGAAATATGACAGTATTGGTTGTGTTTTCTGTGAGAATATGTCATATGAAATGGTTTTCTGTTAACATTTATTTAATGTGATGCAGTATGTATATGTAGTTTTTACAAGAAGCTAGAAATGAATAATTTGAGCTTTGTAGTTTTTTATTTTCTGTCAAATTTATGTCACTAATAGTGTCGAAAAGAAATAAAATAAGCCGAAAAGAAGCCTTGTGTATGCCTGAAAGGAATAAAAAATAGATATTTGAGTGATTTAAATTAAGAATTGGAAGTGAAAGTTTTCTGTTGATGTAAAATTTTACAGGAACAAATTTGGGGGAATTTGATTTTCATTTTCAAAAACGAAAAATAT
>NZ_JBFHGM010000325.1:0-5309 GCF_041583095.1 Draconibacterium sp. | reverse complement strand
TTCACCGAGTGGTTCTTTTAAAAAGTCTTTGTATAACTTATTGATTTCATGGTTTTCGTGCGATTTGCGAATCGGTAGTCCTTCATCTTCGGCATAAATCGCCTCGGCGCGCTTCTGCCTGATTTCCGGATTAGTAGGAATTGGCTGTCCGCCGCCGCCCAGGCAACCGCCCGGGCAGGCCATAAACTCAATAAAATGGTAATCGGCAGTACCGACCCTCACTGATTCCATAACGGTTTTGGCATTTATTAGCCCGTGAGCTATGGCGCATTTTAGTTCTACGCCATCAAGAAATGCCCACTCTTCTACCGGATTTTCAATTTTTATGGTTGCTTCACGAATTCCATCATTTCCCCGCACTGGAGTAATGTTAAGGTTTTCGAACGGAACTTCGCGGCCGGTAACAATTTCGTAGGCGGTACGCAAAGCGGCTTCCATAACGCCGCCGGTTGCTCCGAAAATTACTGCTGCACCCGATGATTCGCCCATTAAACGGTCGTATTTTGCTGGCTCCAGTTTATTGAAATCCAAACCAGCCTGTTTAATCAATATGGCCAGTTCGCGTGTGGTTAAAACATAGTCAACATCGCGATAACCACTGTCGTGCATTTCCGGACGGAAAGCTTCGTATTTTTTAGCGGTACACGGCATTATTGAAACTGAAACAATGTCTTCCGGTTTTATGTTTCGGGCATTGGCGTAGTATGTTTTAACCAGCGCGCCGAACATTTGTTGCGGCGATTTACAGGTCGACAGGTTTTTCAAATTCTCCGGAAACATGTGTTCGATGTATTTGATCCAACCCGGCGAACATGATGTTGCCATTGGTAACGAAACTGATTCGTCTTTGTCTACCAGTGCTTTTTTCAGGCGGGTAAGTAATTCGGTTCCTTCTTCGATAATAGTAAGGTCGGCGGTAAAATCGGTGTCAAGTACCGAATCGAATCCCAAACGTTTTAAAGCGGCGACCATTTTGCCGGTTATGCTTTTCCCAGGTTTCATTCCAAGTTCTTCGCCAAGTCCAACACGTACCGCAGGCGCAGTTTGCACCACAACATGTTTGTTCGGATTGGCAATGGCTTCCCAGACTTCTTCAATGTAGTTTTTTTCAACCAGCGCTCCGGTAGGGCAGTGATTAACACATTGTCCGCAGTTGGTACAAACCACGTCCCGCATGGCTTTTTCGAAGAAGGTGGTGATTTTCATTTTATCGCCTTTGTGCGCCACGGTAAGTGCATTAACGCCCTGTAATCCGGCGCAGGTTCGTACACAACGCTGGCAACGAATACATTTGCTGTCGTCTTTAATTATCGACGGTGAATAGGAATCAATTGAGACGTGTTTTAACGGAACAAGTTCGATGAAATCCTGAGTCATAATTTTATACTCCGAAGCAAGCGTTTGTAATTCGCAGTTTCCGTTGCGGTAACATTTGGTACAATCGGCGTTGTGTTCTGCCAGCAGTAGCTCAATGATTTGTTTGCGCGAGTTCCGAACTTTTAAACTATTGGTAAGTATTTCCATGCCTTCTTCGCAGGGGGTTGCGCAGGCTGCCGATAAGCGGTTTTGCCCGGCTACCTCAACTACACAAACACGGCAGTTTCCTGCAACGCACAAATCTTTATGATGACAAAGTGTTGGAATGGTTATTCCTTGTTCTTCTGCAGCCTCCAGGATGGTTTTCCCAGCTGAAATCTCCACCGGAAAACCGTTTATACTGATACTAACTTTTTTGCTCATAATCTTTCTTTTTGCGGATTGTTAATAAATCATCTCCTCTCTAAAGTTCTCTACAATCGACGAGAACGAATTCGCCACCGATTGCCCAAGGCCACATTTGGCCGTGTATTGCATCGTTTCGGTGAGGCGCAATAACTTGTCGAGATAGGAGGCGGGTTTTTCACCACGTTTTACCGCTTTAATGCCCAGTAATAATTGCTGGCATCCTACGCGGCAAGGTGTGCACTGCCCACATGATTCTTCGCGGAAAAATTCGAGGTAATTATCAAGTACATTAAACATCGAACGCGAACTATTAAAAAGCATCATCGATCCGCCGGTTGGCAACGAAATACCGGTTAGTTTTCCTTTAAAACCAATAGCGGCATCTTTAAATTTTTTGCGCGGAACAAGAAAACCCGAAGCTCCGCCAACCTGTACGGCTTTGGTATCGCCGTCGCCAAATTCGTAAACGAAATCCTGCAGGCTCATTCCCAGCTCCAATTCGTAAATACCCGGTTTGGGTGTATCGCCCGATACCGAGAACAATTTGGTGCCACGCGAGTATTGCACGCCTAAATCGTAGAATTTTTTTGCACCGTATTTAAAAATAGTGAAAGTGTGCACCAGTGTTTCCACATTGTTGATTACGGTAGGTTTTCCCATAAAACCGGCTTGCGTGGGGAATGGTGGTTTGTTGCGCGGCTCACCACGTTTTCCTTCCATAGATTCCATTAAAGCGGTTTCTTCACCGCAAATGTAAGCGCCACTACCCATAAAAATCGAGATCTTGAAATCAAGATTTGTCTCCTGGCAGTAGTAGTCGAACTCGTCGATGACCTTGTTTAACTCGGGTAACAGGAATTTATATTCGCCCCGTAAATAGATAAAGCCTCTTTTCGCTCCGGTAATATACCCGCAAATAGCCATTGCCGTTAGAACTTTATAGGGAACGCGCGATAAAATTTCGCGGTCTTTAAAAGTGCCTGGCTCGCCCTCGTCGGCATTACATATCACGTATTTTTCTTTCTCTTTTGATTCCGCAGTAAGCTTCCATTTTAATCCGGTTGGAAAACCTGCTCCGCCACGTCCTTTTAACTCCGAACTGATGAGTTCATTGATAAGCTCCTGTGGTTTCCTTTTAAGTGTTGATGAGAGAATTTTTTCCCAGTCGTTTTCATTTCTGAAAATGAAATCTACACGTTTTAATTGATTTGAAGTTGCCATAATTGCCGGTTTAGTGATTTTGATTTACTTTCATGTAGGCCGAGAGTATCTCCCTCACTTTCTCAGGAGTGAGTTCGGTATAAATTTCATCGTTAATCAGCATTGCCGGTGCCTTGTGACACCAGCCCAGGCAGTTGGTTTCCAGCAGGGTGAATTGTTTGTCGGGGGTGGTTTCCCCTAAACTAATCTTTAGCATGTCTTGTATGGCAAACAAAATCTGGTTTTTACCTTTCATGGCGCAGGTAATGGTTTTGCACACCCGAATAATGAACTTTCCGGTAGGTTTGGTTTCAAGAAATGAATAAAAAGTGGCAGTTCCGTAAACATCGGCAGCCGGAATATCAATTTCCCGGGCAATCTCGATCATCGAACGTTCCGAAAGAAAATTTTCCTGTTCAACCACTCCTTGTAAAATGGGTAAAACACTCTCCCGGCTACGACCATGTTTCTCAGCCAGGTTTTTAACTAAGGTTTGGATTGGATCCATGAGGCAAGTTTTAGTTTTTAAGATTGGTTTTTAGTTGTTATTGTTAAGTAGAGCGCCAGTTAAGGCTGGATCGATTTTTAATTGCTGTACGAAATAAAGAAATAAATCTTTATTTATTATAAACAAATGTACGGAGTAATCGCATAAAATAACAGCATATTTGCTTCATAACATTATGTTTTTCAGCAGAAAACAGATAATGTGATCAAGTCGGGTTTTAAATTGAGCGGAGAACCTAATTTTTGTCATGTATAAATGTGTTCTAAAAATGGTTAAGAAGGGGCGGAGTGCAATGCAGTCTAAATAAGAATTATTAGCTGAGGTCAAAACATGAGATTCATTAACAATTTATTTAAAGAAAATTAAAGAATGAAGCAACCTTTTTGTGCTGTTTTTTGTCTAATTTTATAGAGCCATAAAACAATTTAACAAGTTCATTAAAATGAAAACAGTATTAATCACCCATTTCGCTGTTCTGTTATTAATTATTCCGGGCATGAGTTGGGCCCAAATCGTAACCATAACAGGTTATGTTAATAATGGATCCAACGGAAAAGCTATGGAAAACGTAAGTATTTTTGAAAAGAATTCAGGAATCGGAACAATTACCAATCAGAATGGATTTTATAAACTAATTCTTGATAAGGGCGATATTGATTTGTCCATTTCAAACGGAGGATTTAAGCCGGTCTTACACCACGTTGAAGCTGTTTCCGACACTACATTGGTAGTTAGCCTTCAGCCACTGTTGAGCAGTAAAAACCGACAGAAAAAGAACGATCAGGTACATGCTGAGCTGGAACTGGAAAAGAAGAATGATAGAAAGGGATTTAAACTGTTCTAACGCCTTTGCCAGCAAACAGCTTTTTTATTTCGTTTCCACAATTTCTTTAATAATTTTTCCCTGGCATTTGTCGGGTCTCGGCACCGAGATTAGTTCGGCCAGTGTTGGCACCAGGTCAACAGCATTGTGCGTTGTGCTAATCGTTTGTGCTTTAATTCCTTTTCCCCAGATTACTACCGGAATTCGCGACTGATCGGTGTAATTGGCACGTTTGAATTTATAACCGGGTTGCCAGCCTTCCTTTAAGGTATAGATAAAATCGCCCGAACGGTTTTTGTGGTACGTATTGTACAGCGGTTCGAACAAGCCGTTTGCCGAGCTTCCCTGTTCCAGTTGGAAGGCGGGCATCGATACCTGAACGCCGGTAAACTGGTTGATGAAATTTGATGAAACCTCGCGCAATTCATTTAGCGTTACATTATCGTTTTTATTAATAATATCGTGATCGAGGTAAAGCTGAAGATCGGAATAATGTTCGATCCATTTCTCTTCGCCGTAGGTAATATTCAGGTATGAAGTAAGCAGCGCAATGGCACTTTCAACATTAAAATAATCAACGGTCAGGTGAAATTCTTCCTTCAAATATTCAACCGGGTACGAAGCAGATGTGTTGGCCGTTAGGAAAAACAAAACGTTGTCTTTTCCGAATTTCTCTTCAGCGGCATCAACCAATTCTCCAATGTACTGATCGAGATACAGGTAAGTATCTTCCATTTCAAGCGATGCCGGTCCGAATGAACCATTTTCGTAATCCATGCTCGAAAATACTGCCGTAACAAAATCGGTTACGTTATCCGTTCCAATTTCCTCGTTCTCCAACAAACGCAGGGTAAAATCCTTGATCATCATATTGGCCGATGGCGTTGTTTTAAACGGCCGGAAATTGTTGGTGCGGCTAATGTATTTGTTTATGGAATGCGGGAAAGTATTAAACTCACCGAAATAACCACGCTCCAGCAGATAGTCGTCGCGGAGGCTTTCGGTGTATTCGGTTTCCGGAAGAAGCGTCGTCCAGGTGCGGTGACTGTAAAT
>NZ_JBFHGM010000324.1:0-5339 GCF_041583095.1 Draconibacterium sp. | reverse complement strand
TCGATTTTATCACTTCCTCCATTTTTTCGATATAGCGCAACAAAATTTCCCGGTCATCGGTTTGTGCAGGGTTGTCTACCAGCAACGAGTAGCTGTATTCGTAGATTCCACGCCCCAGACGTTTGGCCTGCTGAAAAAATATGGGCTGATTGGTTTTTCGGGCAATTTTTACTGGCCCACTGAAAAAGGCAGCTTCACGGTTCATAAATACCGCCCACATTGGCGAGCTGGCCAGTGCACGCTGGTCGGCAATTAGGCCAACCACCACCGGCTGTTGCTGCTCAAAATAACGAAAGCTAACTTTTGCAGCACGCCCCATCTGAATGGCTTCTCCTCCCCAACGCTCGCGCGCTTTCTTCAAAAAGTTGTCCATTGGTTCGTTGTCGCGCATTTTGTTGTACACCATCAGCAACTTACAGTTTAATTCTTGCTGCAAGGCCCCCGACCATTCCCAGTTATTGTAATGAAATGCCAGTAACAGGGCGCCATTTCGTTTTTCAGCTAAATCATTTAGCTCCTCGGCACCTGAGAATTTTACACGTTTCTTCAGCTCCTTTTCCGACAATCGGTAAAGTTTAATACTCTCTAACGACACATCGCAGAAATAGCGGTAAAACTTATTCCGAAGTTGTAAAATCTCACCGGCACTTTTCTCCGGAAAGGCGCGTATTAAATTATCTATAATCACTTCGTTGCGGTACTTCACAAGGTCTTTAATTACCAGACACAACACATCCGACAGAAAATACAAACAGCCAAAGGGAAGCATGGCAATAACTTTTAACATAACCACGACGGCCCATTTCCCGCCATACCCGAAAAGCCCTGATAATTTTTGATTTTCTTTTTTCGATTTGCTCATTGCGTGTACTGCAAGCCCTGTTAAAATAGCTTAAAAAGCCTTTTCAAAACTACACTTTTAAGCTTACATTCGCTAAAAATATCTCTATATTCGGTTGATGAAAACAGGAAATATGAAACACGCATGTAAGTTCTTTTCCTCCAGGATTATGCTTAAAACAATGCGAGTTGCATCTTATTCCTTAGAAAACAACCAATTTTAATATGATGTAAACAACACTCACACTAATTTTGCTTTTAACAGGAATTTCAATAATGGCTCAAAATACATTTATTGCTCACCGCGGAGCTTCGTATCTGGCACCTGAAAACACAGTGGCCTCGGCAAAGCTGGCCTGGGAACTTGGGGCCGATGCTGTTGAAGTGGATGTGCACCTGACGAAAGACAACCGCGTAATCGTTATTCACGACAATGACACCAAACGTACCTGCTACGGAAAAACAAACCTTACCATTGCGAAAACACCATCTATTTTGTTGCGCGACCTGGATGCCGGCGTTTGGAAAGGGGAAGAATTTAAGGGGGAAAAACTGCCGTTTCTATCGGAAATTATTGAAACCGTTCCTGATGGAAAAACACTGGTGGTTGAAATTAAAGCCGGAGGAGATGAAATTATTCCGGCACTTAGACGTATTGCTGATAACAGCGGGAAAACAGAACAGATTGTTTTTATCAGTTTTGGCTGGAAAACCATTGTTGCAGCGCATAAAGAATTTCCCGATAACAAATGCTACTGGCTGAGTTCTGTTAAACCGGGCCTGAAGAAAAAAATGGAAGAGGCCGCGGCTGAAGGACTTACCGGTGTTAACTTAAAATATTCGGTTATCGACGAAGCAATTATGGCACAGGCCAAAGATCTTGGTCTGGAAGTTCTTTCGTGGACCATCGATGACCCGGAAGAAGCCCAACGACTTACCGATATTGGTGTAAGCGGAATTACTACCAACCGCCCCAAGTGGCTGAAAGAACAAATGAATCAATAAATTAGTCACGATTAAAGGGAATCTCCATCAGGAATAAAAGGATAAACATACTATTTCACGCAAAGGAATGAAGTAGCGCAAAGTTCGCAGAGGTTAGAACACGTCGAATAAGCAGTTTTGGGTGCTTTGCGAAAACTTAGCCTTCTTTGCGCGAACTTTCTTACTATTGTCCAGAGGAGACTATTGTAAAAAAGGGGATTCTCGTGCTTGATACTCCTTCGTTTTTAATGTAAACCAGGGGTAGGTTCTGTGCCAGCACTACTTCTACAATCACAAATCGTTAATCACCATTCTTCATTCAAATCACAAAAAAAGGGCTGCCTTTTGTTAAAAGACAACCCATAGTTTCTGACGTTTTCTGAATACTTTTCCTGTATTCCTAAAGCTTTAAAAATTTCTTAACCACATTTCAAAAATAGAGCATAATTCTGTTAAGGCGATTTAACTAAGGTAAATTATTGTTAAACTATTTTTAGGAATGTTAAAAGTGTTAATTCAGGTAAAAAGCTAACAGAGTATAAATTACACGGCACAATTTTGTGCAACAACCAATTGAAAGCCTGCTTTACCGATAAATTTCGATCGATGAATCAAAAATCCGTTGGCAGGTAAAATAGTAGTTAGACCACCTGCTTTTGTATAGCTTTTAAAATTGCGGTTATGCTCAATCCCCGCCAGAAACTCGGCAACTTTACTGCCAACACCCACATAGTTTTTTGGTAGTGGAACAGCGTAATCCAGCACAACAATTTTCTCAGCCACCTTTTTTAACTCATCCAGAATGATTTTATGCAAGTCCGGATCAAACTGGTGCAAAGCCATGGAAAGTATAGCCACATCAAATTTTTGCTGATAAAACATACTTAAGTCAGTGGCATCGCAAACAACAAAAGAAGCATTGTTAATCTTTTTCTTTTGGGCGTTGTTGGTAGCATAACTTATCATCGATGCAGAAAGATCAACGCCGGTTACCGATTTGGCTTTATCGGCAAGCTCAAACAATTGTGCGCCCGTTCCGCAAGCGATGTCAATTACGGTATCGCCTTTGTTAATTTCAAATGCAAGCCGTTTGCGCAAATTTCCGAGCAGCGGATCGATTATTGTACTGTAAACAAAGCCGGTTTCCAACATTTAAGCTAATTTATTTTTGTTAAGAAGTACTCATTCCATACTATCTTTAAAACCTCATAAGATCCCCCGACATTGCTTGGGATCAGTTCGGCTAACTGATTTTGACTCATCAAAATCAAAGACTCACTGATTTAAAAAACTCCCATATCAGGTCGCAGCCATCGATATCCTGATTTACATTGCCAATTAACCTTTTAGGCAAATATTGTCGTGTCCCCGGCCAGGTATGTCCACCGTTTTCAACCCGGAGATTAACCACACGGATGTTCGGATCATCCGGATTTTTCCAAACCGTTTTATGAACCGTACAATCGTCTGACGTATTTGTATCGGGCAGTTCGCTCTCTTCGGCTAATTCGAAACATCCATTTTGTTGTTTCCAGAAGTTTACGCTTTTATCAACGCTCACCACCTCTCCCCTTCTTTGTTTTAAAACGGTTACCGGCCCGCCGTTGTAAGGAACCAAGGGATCAGCAGTGCCGCAAATAAATAACACCGAAACAGGATTTTCAGGGACAATTTGTTGCTGATCTTCACTCATATTTGCCGCCACAACAGCAATAGCTTTAAAAACTTCGGAGCGTTCAAGCGCCAATCGCTGTACCATAAATCCACCATTAGAAATTCCACAGGCAAAAACACGATCTCTATCAATTGAAAGTTTATTATCGAGATCGTCGATCAAAACATCAAAAAAGCCCACATCATCGATATTCAATCTGCGGGCAAGAGCCAGCGTATCGCGGTCGCCATCGTTCCAGCCTCTTTTATAACCATTCGGGTAAACAGCAATAAAACCATCGCGCTTTGCCAGCTCATTAAATCTGTAATTGGTAAATCGGGGCACTCGGCCGGCTCTTCCGCCTCCGCCGTGTAAAATAAATACAACCGGATAATCGTTTCGCTCCGAATAATTTTCGGGTACAAATAATTCGTAGTTTCGCTCTAATCCATCAACTTCAACATACATCGTTTCCGTCCACCGTTGCGCAAAAGTGAGCCCAGCGAGAAAAGCGAGCGTTATTAAAAGCAGGATTTTGTACATTTCAGGCAATTGCTTTACTTCATAAACTCTATGAAGTATTTTTTGTTGTTATCAATGTTTAAAATTAAAAAAATGAAGAACTTTCTGATTCTAAGTACTCTCACTTTGTTTTTATTCTCCTCGTTTAAATACGACAAACCGGCCTACGTACTTTTTAATATAGATGGCAAGCCGGTGAAATACGAAAAAATGTTGAAGCAAATGGAAGACGCCGACATTGTATTGTTTGGCGAGTTGCACGACAATCCTATTTCGCACTGGCTGCAGCTGGAACTCACAAAGGACCTGTATCAACAACAGGGTAAAAACCTGGTTCTGGGTGCCGAAATGGTTGAAAGCGATAACCAGGTGATTATGGATGAATACCTGTCGGGAAAAATATCGAGCCGGAATTTTGAAGACGAAATACGTTTGTGGCCCAATTACAAAACCGATTACAAACCGCTGGTGGAATTTGCCAAAGACAGTGGCCTTTATTTTGTGGCCACCAATGTTCCGCGTCGTTATGCATCGCTGGTTAATTCAAAAGGTTTTGAAGGACTGGAAGATCTTTCAGACGAAGCAAAAGCTTTTTTACCACCGCTGCCGGTTTCCTACGATTCAACGTTGAATTGTTATGCCAGTATGATGAAAATGGAAGGAATGGGTAGCCATGTTACAGCCAATTTCCCGAAAGCACAAGCTATAAAAGATGCCACCATGGCACATTTCATACTGCAGAACTGGGCGCCGGGAAAAGTACTTTTGCATTACCACGGAGCATATCACTCGCAAAATTTTGAAAGTATTTACTGGTACCTGAAACAGAAAAACCCGGAACTTAAAATCGTAACAATACATTCGGTTACTCAGAATGATATTTCGGAATTAACAGAAAAAAATACGGGTGCTGCCGATTTTACGATTTGTGTGGATGAAGATATGACACGAACGCGATAAATAGAACATTCATGATTCCCGGGTATCACCAACAGGAATGAAAGTAAAGTCTGTTAACAGCATTTCATAAAAATGGGCAGATTACAAGGCGCACACAACGATTGTGCATTGAACAGCTTACTGATTGCGCCTTTAAATTACCGCACATCAACCCCGGGTTTCACCCGGGGTTAGTCATATTTTATCCCTTCGGGATATTGAACTGAATTACAAAATTAAGACGAGTTTATTGACCTGAAATGTGGCAATTGCAAGTTTTTATGAAACATACTTCTGCAAGTTTAACAATTAACGAAAATGCCGATGCTACAGTAAGATCAGATTTTGAAAGTCATTTTAATAAAATGATACCAGAAAATATGCCATATTATATTCATAC